>NZ_DKSQ01000046.1:11213-32371 GCF_002472765.1 Empedobacter sp. UBA7252 | reverse complement strand
GAGGAAGAAGCGCAACGTTATGGAATTACGAGTAATAATTTAGTGACAGGAGAATTAGATCCTGCAAATGATAATTATTTATTCTTCTTAGATGATCGCTTTAGAGGTGCATCAATCGGGAATACGGTTCAAGATCGTTACCGTTATTTCAGAAATCCACAAGGAAATAATTCAACTGATAATCCTTTACATGCATCATCTTTAACGCCAGATACAGAAGATATTAATGGTGATTTCAATTTAGATCAGACAGAAAACTATAATCAGTATACATTAAAAATTAACCGTCAAACGTTAGAAGATCCAAACAATAAATTTATTGTTGCAAGAAAAACGGTTCAGGGAGAATTTCCTGACAAAACGAAACATGATGTAAAATGGTATCAAGTTCGTATTCCTGTTGATAACTTTGATTTAGATCTTGACGGAGATGGAGTAGAAGAGTTAAACAATGATGCGTCTATTGCACAAGCAGAAAGTGTGTTAACAGCTGCTCGTTTTATGCGTATGGTGATGCGAGGTTTCGAGGAAGAAACAACTCTACGTTTTGGTACTTTTGATTTAGTTCGTTCTGAATGGCGTCGTTATACAAAAAACATTTATCCTTATATCATTAGTAATCAAGAAGGTTATGAGGAGGATAAAAATATTGATGATTTAGAAATTGGTGAGGTAAGTATCGAACGAAATGGTACAGATCGTCCTCGTTATATGATTCCTCCTGGAGTTTATCGTGAACAAACTCAAGGAACAACGGGATATCAATCTCAGAACGAAGCTTCGATGACATTGAAGGCGAAGTTTAAACCAGGAAGTACTTCAAAAGCTATTTTTAAGAATACAAATTTAGATTTGCGTCGATACAAAAAGTTGCAAATGTTTGTATCTGCTCAAAACTTATTAGATAGAGCGTCAAATGCGATTGATAATGGTACAAAATTATTTATTCGTGTAGGTAGTGATTATACAGATAATTACTATGAATATGAAATGCCGTTGAAATATACGCCACAAAGTTCTGCAACAGAAAGCACAGTTTGGCCAGATGAAAACTTTATCGATCTGAATACAGATTTGTTTACAGATGCTAAAAAACAAAGGGATGCTGATGGTTTCAGTACATTGCAACGTTTCAATTTTGCTTTTGATCAAGAGAATCCAAACAAAACGGTTTATGTAAAAGGTCGTCCAACATTGGGTAATGTCTCTTCAATTATGATTGGGGTTCGTAACACTTCTGGACCGTCTGATAAAGAAGTTTTACTTTGGGTAAATGAACTTCGTTTAAGCGAAATTGATAACCAAGGTGGTTATGCAGCTTCAGCAAATGTGCAGTTCAATTTAGGTGATTTTGCGAATGTACAAGTTTCTGGAAGCACAAGTTCTGTAGGTTTTGGTGCGATAGATCAAGGTCCTGCAAATCGTAATCAGGACGAATCATTACAATATGCGTTGAATGCACAAGTAAAATTAGACAAATTCTTACCAAAGAAATGGGGAATGGAAATTCCGTTCGATTTTACAATTCAGGAAAGTTTTGTCGATCCAAAATATAATCCATTAGACAATGATATTATTTTTGATGAAGCGCCTAATAAAGCTGAATTAGAAAAAGTTGTTCGTACTTATACGCAGTTCAAAAGTTTTGCTTTTAATAATATTCGAAAAGTTAGATCAACAAATAACAACAACCCTGTTCGTTTCTATGATCCATCTAACTTTTCAGTTTCGATGATGTATTCGGATAATTATTACCGTGATATTTACACGCAATATAACATCAACCAACAATTAAGAGCGTCGATTAATTATAATTACGGATTTAGAGGAAAATCGTACGAGCCTTTCAAAAAATGGCGTGCGGTTCAACCAAAAGAGGAATCAGGAAAATATTTACAATTTATTCGTGAATTTAATGTGAATCCTTTGCCAACACGTTTCTCTTTCCGTACAGAGATTGCGCGTACCTACAGTGAAAGACAATATCGAGATATCAGTCAATATTTAGGTGGAGGAAGCTCATCGAGTTTAATTCGTCCGACATATAGTAACAATTTCTTGTTCAATTGGCAATATAATTTAGGTTTTGATTTGACAAAATCGTTGCGTTTAGATTTAACATCTTCGACAATGACATTGAATGATGGAACAACTTTCCAGCGTGCAGATCAAGATATGATTTGGCAAAATATGTTCACAATTGGACGTCCAGTTCAGTATGATCAACAATTTCAGGTGAATTATAAATTACCTTTAAAATTCTTCCCATATTTAAATTGGATGAATGTTGAAGCTGGATTTACTTCGAATTATAACTGGATTGCAACTTCTACAGCTTACAGAAATTTTGAGACAGAAGTTACAAATCCTGATGGTTCTACATCAACACGAATTGCGAATTTAGGTAGAGGTACAGCTCAAAACTCGAATTCGATCAACTTGATGGGAGATTTAGATTTTGCAAAATTTTATCCAGAATTTAAAGGATATAAACGTTACGATTCGATCTTAAAAGGACGTCGAGCAGAAATAGATTCGTTGAATACAGTTTATACAAATTTATTTGCTAAAAAACGTCGTACAAATAAGAAATCAGCTTATAAATTCAAACATAAATTTACAGCAAAAGATTATGGTTGGATGGTTTTATCATCACTAAAGCGTGCTAATTTTACGTATAATCAGACAAATGGAGCTGTAATTCCAGGATTATTGTATGAGCCAGGTTTCTTTGGTGTTGATGGTAAAAATGGACCAACTTTAGGTTTTGTTTATGGAACGCAATTCGATATCAAACGACAATTAGTCGAAAGAGGATTGATTGTTGGTGATGAATTGATGACAGATGCGTATCAAATTACAAAAGGTTCTGATTTTAATGGAACTGCTTTAATTGAGCCTATTCCAGATTTACGAATTGATTTGAATGCAAAACGCACAAAAGATCGTCGTATTTATCATTCAGGATTTAATTTAGCAGTCGAAAATCTTTACATCGATGAATTAGCAAATCTTAATATTTCAACTGTTAATATCAAAACAGCTTTCAAAGATGGAGATGCAATTTTTGAGCAATTCCTAACAAATACTAAAACTATTTCTGGACGTTTAGCACAGAAAAGAGGTAGTGGAAATGTTGATGGATTGGGTTATTATGAAGGATTTAATGCAAGAAGTTCTGATGTACTTTTACCAGCCTTTTTAGCGGCAGTCCAAGGAAAAGATGCAGGTTCGTCTAAGTTAGGGTACAATCGTTCTATTCCAGTTCCGAATTGGCGCGTAACGTACACAGGATTGAAATCTGTTCCAATTATTAATAAATATTTTGATAATGTTGAGGTTTCGAGTTCATATAATTCGACATATACAACAACTGGTATTCAGTCCAATCCAAACTTTATGTTAGATACAGGAATTATGGGTGGTGGACAAGTGACTGGTAAAGATGAAAACGGAAACTTCTATACACAGAATTTATATGGAGCGGTTACGATGATCGAATCATTTTCACCATTATTGGGAGTGGATTTAACATTCCGTAACAGTATGCAATTACGTGCACAATATAACAGAGATCGTTTATTATCATTAAGTACAACAAATTATACGTATACAGAAGATTATGGATCTGAATATATTATTGGATTTGGGTATATTTTCAAAGATTTCAAAATGAAGATTCGTTACCAAGGAAATCAGAAAACAATCAAAGGTGACTTAAATATTCGTGGAGATTTCTCATTAAGAGATAATCAAACAACAATTCGAAAAGTAATTTATAACTTTGATGACGTACAAAATCCAAACGTACCAACAAGTATTTATGGAGATTCGCAAATTACAGGTGGACAGCGAATTATGACGTTTAAGATAACGGCAGATTATAACGTAAGTAAGAATTTGAACTTGAGATTCTATTGGGATCAGATGATGAGTAAATATAAAATTTCAACAGCTTTTCCAATTTCTCAAATTCGTGCCGGATTTAGTGCTACCTTTACATTCGGAAATTAAAAAAACAATAAAACAAACATTATGAGCATTCCAAACAATTTAAAGTACAGTAAAGATCACGAGTGGATTTCTGTAGAAGGAGATGTAGCAACAATCGGTATTACAGCTTTCGCACAAGGAGAGTTAGGAGATATTGTTTATGTTGACGTAGAAACAGAAGGAGAAACTTTAGGTCAAGAAGAAGTATTTGGAACAGTAGAAGCAGTAAAAACAGTTTCTGACTTATTTATGCCAATTAGCGGTGAAGTTGTAGAATTTAACACTGAATTAGAAGGTGAGCCAGAATTAATCAACACTGATCCTTACGGAAAAGGGTGGATTATCAAAGTAAAAATTGAAGATGCTTCTCAATTAGATGCTTTATTAGACGCAGCTGCTTACGGAGAATTAATTGGTGCATAAGACAAAAAAAATAATATTCTTTGCATATGTAGCGTTGGTGTTTTATCTGACGCTACTTCCACAAGAAAATTTCTCGAAATTAAGCACAATCAAAGAATTAGAAATCTTTTTGGAGATTGATAATTTAGATAAAATTGTACATTGTGGAATGTTTGGGATGATGACGATTTTGTTATTTGTCGCATACAAAATAACAACTCTGCGCTTGATGATAATTCCGTTTTTGGTAAGTTTTCTTATCGAAATTTTGCAAGGTATTTTAACATCACTTCATCGTAGTTTTGATTTTGTCGATTTAATGGCAAACTTATCCGGAATCTCCCTCGCATATATCGCAATAGCATATTATTTACAACATAAAAAAACTCAGTAGTATTACTGAGTTTTTTGTTTTTCTTATCTTTTTGACTTATTCAAGTGTAAACTAAGAAAATGTCATTCCGACGTTAGGAGGAATCTTCGATTCTTCATTCTACTAACGTTTTATTCAGAATGACATTTATACGTAAGTCATATTGAACTCGTTTCAACATCACATCAAAATAAAAAAAAGCAACCTTTCGCTTGCTTTTATATTGAAAAAATTAATTGTGCTTACCGCTTAGTTCATCAACTCCTCAGGAATATCACATATCGGAATTGGAACCATTTTATGTTGGTTAATACGATTTAATCTGGAATAAATCTCGAATACTTCTTTTTCTCTACCTTCAAATTCATTTGCAGTTTTTCCAGCTTCTTTCGCTTTCATTGCCCATTCTAATTCATCGTAATTTGCACCTAATTGATCTTCATCCGAACGATCATCACCAAACAAACCATCTGTTGGTTTTGCTTTTTGAATATCTGTATTAACTCCTAAAAACTCAGCAATTTTATACACTTCCGATTTCATCAAATCAGCAATTGGACTAAGATCTACACCGCCATCACCATATTTCGTATAAAAACCAACGCCAAAATCTTCGACTTTATTTCCTGTTCCTGCAACCAAATAATTGTGTAAACCAGCAAAATAATAAAGTGTTGTCATACGCAAACGAGAGCGTGTATTGGCCAAGGCTAAATTCACTTTATCCGTTGTTTCCGTTTCTGGTAAAGCCAAAACCATTGCATCAAAAGTTGAGGTTAAATCAACTTCTATCGAATCGATTGGCGACGAAAACTTATTTTTTAACCATTCAATATGACGTTTTGCTCTATCCGCTTGATTTTTTTCTTGATGAATTGGCATTTCCAAATTAAGTAAAGGGGAGCCTGTCATCGCACAAAGTGTTGAGGTTACAGCCGAATCAATTCCGCCCGAAATTCCAATCACAAAGCCTTTTTGGTGCGCTGTTTCCAAATAATCTTTCAACCAAGAAACAATATATTCTACAACTTTTTCAGTTTGCATAGTTTAATAATTTATTTCAAAGATAGCAGATTATGAAAAAAATTAGGGTTGAAAATACTACAGATTATTTTACTATTTTTGTTAGCTAAATAACCAAGCAATGAAATTTGTATATGGCTTAGCTTTTGCGAGTTTAATTTTATTTACTGCGTGCAAAAAAGAAAAATCGTGGGAAGTGGATGTCAAAGAACAAAATGTTCAGTTGAATATTCATGATATCAGCCAAGATTTTTTTAACGATTCGATTCCTTTAGCGACTTTACGAAAAGATTATCCTTTCTTTTTTGATGCAAAAACTGCGGATGATGTATGGGAAAGTCAACGTCGTAATAAAGAAGAATTGAGTATTTATGGACAATCTCGAAAGGTTTTTGGAGATTTTAAAAACTTAAATGAATCGTTAACTCCGATGTTTCAACGTTACCAATTTTATTTTCCAGAATATAAAATTCCGACGGTTTATACCTATTCATCAGGTTTACAAAATATAGATTATCCTGTGATGTTTAGTCAGCAATCTGGCTTGATGTTTATTGCGATGGATGCGTATTTGGGGTCAAAGAATAAATTATATGATAGCATTGGCGTAGAACGTTATTTACGCACAAATTTAGATTTTAATCGTTTGCCTTCTCAAGCTGTTGATGCAATTGCGAATGATGTGGTAACATTTAGCCCAAGAAATCAATTATTTATTGATAAAATGATTTATGAAGGGAAGAAATTGATTTTGCAAGATGCATTGTTAACAGATACACCAGACGAATATAAAGTTGGTTACACGCCAGAACAAATTCAGTGGTGTATTGAGAACGAAGGTCAAATTTGGAACTTTTTTGTGGAGCAAAATTATGTATTCAGTTCAGATGCTTCTTTGGATAAACGCTTTTTAGCAGTTAGTCCATTTTCAAAATTTAATAATGAAATAGAACAAGATTCTCCAGGAAGAATTGCGGCTTGGATTGGTTTGCAAATTATTCGCCAATACATGAAAGAGAATCCGAAGGTAGAATTGAAAGCTTTGTTAGATGATATGGATGGTCAAAAAATCTTCAAAGATTCTAAATATAAGCCAGCTTTAGAAAGTAATAATTCAACAAATTATACAACAAAAACAATTGATGGTAAAGTTTACCATTTTGTGAAATAAACTAATAATTAGAAGTTATGAGAACAACAAATATTACGGTAGAGATTGAATTGGACGAAAATCACGTACCAGAAAAAATGACTTGGAATGCACCAGACGGTGGAATTAGTCACGAAGAAACAAAAGCAATGTTACTTTCTGTTTGGGATGATAAAGCAAAAGAGGCTTTGCGTATCGATTTGTGGACAAAAGAAATGACACAAGATGATATGAAACGTTTCTTTCACCAAATTTTAATTTCAATGTCTAGTTCTTACGAAAGAGCAACAGAGGAAAAAGAAGTTGCAGAAAGAATCGCTGCTTTTGCAGAAGAATTCGCAATTGCTTCAAAAATTAAAGGTTAAGATTTTAACCAAATAAAAACTTTAAGTCGAATTTCGTAACATTTTGGTTAGAAATTCGACTTATTTTATATCTTTAATTTTCTGACAAGAATAGTCTATGAAACAATTATTTTTTACTTTACTATTTATTACTTCTCTTCCTTCGTTTGCCCAAGAAGGATGGACAATTGAAAAATGTATTGAATATGCTTCGAAAAATAATTTGACTGTTCAACAGAATACCATCAACCAAGAAATTTTTAATAAAAATTTAGAATTAACCTATAACGCTTGGTTGCCAACGGTTTCGGGTTATGTAGATACTAACTTTACTATCGGAACTTATAATCCAACAATAGAAAAGGGATATTATCAATTTGCGCATTCATTTGGCGTACAATCTAGCATCAATATTTACAATGGTGGAGTTGTTCAATTGAATAAAGACAAAGCTGCTTTGGAATTAGAAGCGTCGAAAGTACAAACTGCGATGACGATAAATGATATTTCGTTACAAGTTGCAAATTATTATTTGGCGGTTTTATTGAACAAAGAATTGAAACAAGTTGCAGTAGGAAATCTAACTATTTCGAAACAATTATTGGATCAAAATCAAAAGAAATTCAAAGCTGGTTCAGTAGCTCAATCTGTTGTTGCTCAATCTGAATCTGAAGTCGCGACAAATACACGTGAAGTGGTAAATGCACAAATCGAAATAGAGCGTGCATTGTTCAATTTAGCGATGTTGTTGCAATTAAATGATTACCGAAATTTTGCTGTAACTGATGTCAAAATTCCAGATAATGTAACGTCTCAATTGTATAATTTGGATGATGTGGTAGAAACGGCTTATCAAAATCAGCCTTCTGTAAAACATGCCGAATTGCAAATTGATGTTGCTGCGAAAGAAACTCAAATCGCGCGAACTTCATTATTTCCAAAAGTGACAGGAAGTTTCAATTTCGGAACGAATTATCTACAATATTTCAATAAAAGATTACGTCAAGATGCATTATTAGAGCAATTAGGACATAATGTAACAGGCGTTTTTGGAGTTGGTGTGAGTATTCCAATTTGGAATCAATATTCCTATAAAATTAATATTCAGAAAGCATTAATCAACGAGGATTTAGCAAAAGTTGACCTTCTACAATCGAAACAAGATGTGCTGAAAAATGTTCAATCTGCGTATTTCGAAGTAAATAGTTCTTATGCGTCATACGACTCGTCGAAAGAAGCGGTAAAATATGCGAAAATTTCATACGATTTTGCACAAAAATCTTACAATGCTGGAGTCATTAATCAATACGATTTTAACCGTTCGCGTAATGATATGATGGTTGCAGAATCGCAAATGTTGCAAGCGAAATACAATTACATTTTTAAACAAAAAGTATTAGATTTCTATGCTGGCGTTCCAATAACGTTGGAGGAGAAATAGAGGTTTAACTATTTTAATAACCTTTTTTTGATATAATTTATTTCTAGATTTTTTAAATTTAGAAATGATAAATATTCAAGATTACGTAAAAAGTTTTTTGTCTCACTTTCCAGAAAATGCAAATCAGCAACCTTGGGAAATCGTAGATAATTAAGAAGAAATTCTTACGAATAAAATTCAGCAACTATCTGATGATTATAGGATCGAAGGTAATGTTGCGATTCATAAATCTGCAACTGTAGAGAAAGGAGTTACACTAAAAGGAACAATTATTATTTCAGAAAATTGTTTTATCGGAGCGCATGCCTATTTACGTGGACCAATTTTTCTTACGAATTCGGTTATTGTTGGTCCGGGATCAGAAGTAAAACAAGCAATTCTTTTTGAAAAATCAGCAATAGCTCACTTCAATTTTGTTGGAAATAGTTTAATTGGTGAAAATGTAAATTTTGAGGCTGGTTCTATTTGTGCGAATCATTACAATGAACGTATTGTTAAAACATTTCTGTAAAAGTCAACGATCAAATTATTTCAACTGGTGTAACGAAATTTGGAGCTTTGGTAGGAGACGATTCAAAAATTGGAGCAAATGCAGTTCTTTCTCCAGGAACTATTTTAGAACAAAATTCTATTGTGGACAGATTAGAATTGGTCAAAGAAATCGATTAAAGCTAACTATTTTCTCTATTTCCGAAAGAAAATCATCTTATCAAACATAAATCATCTAACTTTCGTGATGTATCTTTGCAGCATGGCAACAATCTTAAATTTAGAAACTTCAACAAAAAATTGTTCGGTTTCGATTGCTAAAGATGGCGTTCAACTATGTTTGGTTGAAGAAAGTGATGAAAATTATGCACATGGCGAAAAACTGAATCAGTTTGTGGATTGGTGTGTGGAAGGTGCGCAAATAAATTGGAAAGATATCGAGGCGGTTTGTGTTTCAAAAGGTCCAGGTTCTTACACAGGTTTGCGTATTGGCGTTTCGTCTGCTAAAGGTTTTGCATATGGTTCTGATATTCCATTGATGGCGATTAATTCGTTGCAAATTTTGGCGGAATCACAATTGAATCAAGAGGTCGATTATATCATTCCGATGATTGATGCAAGACGAATGGAAGTCTATACAGCTTTGTTTGATAAGCAAGGAAATCAGTTAACAGAAACAGAAGCTAAAGTAATCGATGAAACTTCTTTTGAAGAATTGAAAGGAAATAAAATTATTTTTGTGGGTGATGGAGCAGAAAAATGTCAAGAAGTTTTAGCGCATTTAGATGCTACGTTTATACAAACTTTTCCATCGGCAAAAGATATGATTCGTGTTGCGGAAGAAAAGTTTAATCAAAAATCATTTGAAGATGTTGCGTATTTCGAGCCATATTATTTGAAAGATTTTGTGGCAGGAAAAAAGAAATCTGAATAAAATAAAAAGAGATAATTTATGAAAAATCTTGTGTTGACAATCGCTTCATTATACGGAATGACGGCGGTTATATTAGGCGCTTTCGGAGCTCATGCGTTCAAGAAAATTTTACCTGCCGAAAAATTAGCAAGTTTTGAAGTTGGGGTACGTTACCAAATGTATCACGCAATCGTCTTGTTAGCTGTTGGAATGTATTTTCAATTTAATAGCGGATTAGAACGCTCTGCAGCTTGGTGTTTAATTGCCGGAACATTTGTTTTTTCTGTAAGTATCTATTTATTGTCATTCGCAGAACATTGGAATGCAAACCTTAAATTTTTAGGACCAATTACGCCACTTGGAGGATTATTCATGATTATCGGTTGGGGTTTATTGGCTTGGATTTTTATGAAAGGAAAATAATTTTCTTTAAATTTATATAATTGTTAATCAGTTATATGAATTTGTATAATAAATTATTGGTTGGATTATTATTTTTATTTGCAATTAATACAAAAGCGCAAGATAAATTAGTATTGACGACTCCTTTAATCTTTAAATTAGAAGGTTTTAATAGCAATTCTGAATTGAAATTGTTTAACAACCAACAATTTCAATACAAGTCTGTTTTTCTTAGCTGTATTGTAGAGTTAGATAAAAACGGTAAAGAAATCAATAATGCTGATTATGGTTTTGCTGAAGGAACTTATCAAGTAAAGGATAATAAATTAATCTTAACTGTAAAATCTTCAAGCAACTATTATTCTTTAGAAAAAGAATATTACTTTTTGATTCTTGATAAAAAGACTTTTTTGATTTCTAACAAAGATCGAAAAAATCTCAAAGAAGCAAGAATGCAAAGACCAAATAAATCTTTTCCGAATTATATTATAGATACGGATAATCGTAGAGAATATACATTTTATAGTACTGATCAAAAAGTAACTATCGAAGGTTACGAAAAAGATAAAATATATCAAATGTTTAAATAAAAAAGACACTTTATAAAGTGTCTTTTTCTATTTTTAATCTTTACCATTTATCATTTTAGAAACAATTCCAGAATTTTTATTGACTTCATCGATAATAACTCCAATGAGATGAATAATAAAAAAGATAGGAAACCAATAAATTGCAGTTTTATGCAGTTCTTCCATTGGGTCTTTGTAAGTTCCATTTCCCCACATTAAATAAAATCCTGTCACAATATTAATTAGCATTAATAAATAGAAAATCATATAAATTATTCCCTGAAACTTTTCGGATGTTGAATGACTTTTCAAGGGATTAGGAAATCGGATTCCCTTTATCAGCATATAAACAATTCGGGCAGCAAAAAGACCTAAAGCGATATAAGCAAATATTTCGTGCCATTGCCACATTGGTTCTAAAGAACTTCTTCCAATTGTTTTTAAAGTAGCGTCAGAAATGTTTAAACCTTCTTTTGAAACTTCATTGGTAATTAAAGCAGAAAGATTTTTCTTGCTCATCCATTCCATTCTCAAAAAGCCAGTTAAGAAAAGCATTATCATCGATATTCCGATTGTCCAATGTAATAATCGATGAGTTAAAGTAAACTTTTTCATAATTTATAGTGATTAAAAAAACCTCTCTAAATTGAGAGGTTTTTGTTGTATTTTTTTTATTCAAAATCGTCTTCCGTGAATTCGAATTCTTCAAATGTACATTCTATTTCGAAAGGAATATCTTTTTCAGATTCTTCTACAAAATCTTGCACTTCACCTTTCCAATTCAAGGTCAAAATTCCTTTGTCGTTTACACTAAAAGTTAATTCGTTGTTTACCGTTTCGTAATCTTCTTCCGAAACATTCAACGTTGTATAATATACTTCCACAGTTTCACCTTCTTCGTCTTCTTCCTCGGCAAAACCGTAAGGAATAGAAACTTTTTTACCGTTTAATTCTTCTACAGATTCTACATCCAAAGGAAAATCATCAATAAATAAAGAAAGTTGAGGAAAATCGTTTTGTAACGAATCGCCTTCTACGTGTTCTAAGTCATCAGTCGAATGTATTTCGACCAACAAACATTTTTTATTTCCTTGAAAAACGACTTTGCATAACGATTTTTCAATATTATAATTAAATGTTTCATCCGGATGGAAGAACTTAATTGTTTTCATTGTTTTGTTAATGTATGTTATTAATTATGAGTACGAATATAATTAAGTTCAATTAATTATCACAAAAAAAATGAGAGAAATTATATTTTTTCGCCTCTAAAACAAAAAAGCCATCTATCTAAGATAAATGGCTTCTATTATTTTATGAATATTCAATTCGATTATTTTGCAGCTTCTTCAGTTGCAGCAGCTGGTTTAGCTGATAAATCTACTTGTAATAAAACTTCGTCTTTTATGATAGAACCTCCAGCACCTACGAATGCAATTCCGAAATCTTTACGGTTAATTCCGAATTCTTCAGATTTGATTGTTACACCATTCGCATCAACAGTTACATTAGCTTTGAAAGTTACATTTTTAGGAACTCCACGGAAATCTAAGTTTCCAGAAATTTCTGAATTGTAATCTCCACCTTCTAAAGTTTTAACTCCTGTAATTTCGAAAGTTGCAGTTGGGAATTTTTCAACGTCTAAGAAATCAGCAGATTTTAAGTGTCCATCTAATTTTCCTTTGCTTTCTGCATCAGCATCTAAATCTTTAGATTCGAAAGAAGCAAAATCAGCAACAAATTTTCCTGATTCTAAAACTCCGTCGTGTACTTTTACAGAA
Organism: Empedobacter sp. UBA7252; assembly: GCF_002472765.1. Taxonomy (NCBI): domain Bacteria; kingdom Pseudomonadati; phylum Bacteroidota; class Flavobacteriia; order Flavobacteriales; family Weeksellaceae; genus Empedobacter; species Empedobacter sp. UBA7252. Next base: position 19,491 of record NZ_DKSQ01000046.1, on the reverse strand, counting down.
CCTTCTTTTAATTTTACAACTCCGTAGTGACCTTCTTCTGGTTTGTTAATATCGTCAAAAGTTTTTCCACCTTTCCAATTTACAACAGATGCAGTTGTATCAACAGCATATTCTGCAGCTCCTTCAGTTGATGTTGCTCCTTCTTGAGCTTCAGTTGCAGCTTTAGTTTCAGTTTTTCCTCCACAAGAAGTTAATGCAACAGCAGAAACAACAGCCAATCCTAAGAATAATTTTTTCATATTGCTTTTTTTAATTTTTTCTTTTACAAAACTATAATATAAATTAATAGTTGATATTGATTTATATCAATAAATGAAATAATTAAACAATTATTTCATATTGAATAAATCTAATACCTTAGCCAAACATAAGAAAAATTATTCAATCGTGCTAAACGTAAAACAACTCAGTTATAATTATCCAGATTTCGAAGAAAAAGTACTCGATAACATCAATTTTGCAGTTAACAAAGGCGAAGTGGTAAGTATTATCGGAGAAAGTGGAAGTGGAAAATCAACTTTACTGAAATTGATTTATGGATTGTTGGATTTTAAAGAAGGAGAAATTTACTATCATACCAAAAAATTACGCGGACCTGCTTATAACTTGATTCCAGGTCATAAGATGATGAAATACGTAGCGCAAGATTATGATTTGTTAGATTTTGTAACGGTTGGTGAGAATGTCGGGAAATTTTTAAGTAATTTTGATTTAGAGCTTAAACAACAACAAATTGACGAAGCGTTAACGGTTGTTGAAATGTTAGAGTATAAACATATTTTTCCGAATAAGTTGAGTGGTGGTCAGCGACAGCGTGTGTCTATTGCACGAGCTTTGGCACAACAACCCGAAATTTTGTTGTTGGATGAACCTTTTTCTAATTTAGATCAAATATTAAAATTAACCATTCGAGAAAAAATTATGGATTGGTGTAAAGCGCATCAAATTACAGTGATTTTTACAACGCATGATTTGAATGATGCTTTTTATACTTCGGATAAAATTTTAGTTTTGCAAAACGGAAAAATGATTCAGTTTGATGAGGTCGAGAATGTGCGAAATTCTCCTGCAACAGCTTATGTGGCCAAACTTTTTGGTTATGTAAATGTGTTGGATGATTCGCAAGATTTAGGAATTGATTCGTCTAAAATTGTGATTTATCCAGAAGAAATTACAATTTCTGAAAATGGAAAATTTGAAGGAAAAGTAATTTCATCAAAATTTCAGGGAAGAGATTATTTGGTAAGATTTACATTCAAAAACATTGAATTGTTGATTTATTCTTCTCAAAAATTAATGAAAGATGAGTTGATACATTTTGAAGTTATAAAATTTCATCAATTATGCATTTAGAAAGTTTACAAGTAACGGAATTGTGTAGCGAACGATTAATTTTGATGCCGTTCACGATTTCCATTTGCGAAAATATATTACAGAATAATTATACCGAATTAGAGCAATTAAATTTAGTTAGAGGAAAAGGTTGGCCAGATGCAGATGTAATAGAAACATTGCCTCGAATTATTGTAAACTTGTCTAAAGTTGACGCACCAACAGGTTTCGAATCGTGGATGATTATCAAGAAATCAACACGAGAAATAATTGGTGACATTGGTTTTAAAGGTTATAATTTTGTTGGAAGAAGTTGTGATATTGGTTATGGAATTATCGAAGCAGAAAGAAAACAAGGTTTTGCCGCTGAAGCAGCTGCGGAATTGATAAATTGGGCATTTACAAAAGAAACTTTAGAAGAAGTAACCGCTTGTTGTTTGATAGAAAATATTGGTTCAACGAAACTTTTGACAAAACTAAATTTCTCTGAATTGAGTCGAGATTCAACTATGATTTATTGGTCGTTGTTGAGAGAAAATAAATTGAGTTAAAAATAGATTCTTCGACAAGACCGGAATGACAATCAGATATAAAAAAAAGCGAGGTTCAAATTTTGAGCCTCGCTTTTTTAAATTATTTATTCAACAAAAAGTTCAAAACCTCTGCTGTAAAATCTTTCGGATTTTCAGCATGTAACCAATGTCCTGCATTTGCAATTTTCTTGATTTCCGCATTTGGAAAACGTTCCTTGATAATCATTTCATCTTCTGGCATAATGTAATTTGAATTTGCACCACCCAAAAATAAAGTTGGACCATCAAATTTGCCTTTTAACAATTCAGAACCAACCATTTCTTGGTAAAATTTATCTAAAACATCTAAATTGAATCGAAAAGCATATTTTCCATTATCGGCGTGGTAAACGTTTTTCAACAAAAATTGTCGCACACCAATTTCAGGAATATATTGTTCCAAAGTCGTTTCTACATCTTTTCGAGTTTCAACTTGATCAAAATTAACAGATTTCAACGCTTTGAAAATCGCATTATGATGAGGTTGATACGCTTTTGGTGCCATATCCACAACAATCAAATGATCTAATCTATTTTGATGAATCATCGCAAAATCAATCACAATTCTTCCGCCAAGCGAATGTCCCAACAAATGTGCTTTTTCAATAGAATTTGCATCCATATAATTCACGATATCTTGTGCCATCGCTGCTAAAGAAGAATCTTCGCTATGAAAACTACGTCCATGATTGCGTAAATCAATCAAATGTGTTGTAAAATATTCGCCAAAATGTTTTCCTAATGTGCTCCAATTATCCAATTGTCCAAACAATCCATGAAAAACCAATAAATGTTTTTCACCAGAGCCGACAATTTTGCTATGTAAGATTTCTGCCATTTTCTACAAATTTGCTAATTCAATTTTACGTAAATACGCTTGTATCGTATTTTCTAAACCTAAATATAGAGCTTCAGAAATTAACGCGTGACCAATAGAAACTTCTGCAATTGTTGGAATTTCGCGAATAAAATATTCAATATTATCTAAACTCAAATCGTGTCCAGCATTTACAGCCAATCCATTTTCGATTGCTAATTTTGCCGTTTCTTTATAAGGAAGAATTGCGTCAAGATTTCCTAAACCGTATTGCGTCGCAAATTCTTCTGTGTACAACTCGATTCGATTAGCACCAGTTTTCGCAGCACTTTCAATTAAAGCAGGATTTGGATCTAAGAAAATAGAAGTTCTGATTCCAGCATCTTTAAACGTTTTAATCACATCTGTTAAATAATCAAAATGTTTGATTGTATCCCAACCAGCGTTTGATGTAATCGCATCTTCTGCATCAGGAACCAAGGTAACTTGTTCTGGTTTTGAGTTTAAAACCAATTCCATAAAACTATCAATCGGTTTTCCTTCAATATTAAATTCAGTTGTTACAACAGGTTTCAAATCGTAGACATCTTGGTAACGAATATGACGTTCGTCTGGACGCGGATGAATCGTAATTCCTTGTCCTCCGAATTCCTGAATTTTGATTGCCGCTTCTACAAGATTTGGCGTATTTCCACCACGCGCATTACGAATTGTAGCAATTTTATTTATATTAACACTTAATTTAGTCATGATTTTATATTATAATTTTTTTATATCAGAAAGCGAAATGCTTTGCATAATTTCTAAGTCAAATTTACGACAAGCTGTTAACAAATGATCGAAAATATCAGACTGAATTCTTTCAAACTCCAAATTGCTTGCCGAAGTTGTAAAACATCCAATTTCTAAGGGCATTCCAAGCGGAGAAACAGGTAATTGTTTTACGATAATTGGATCATTTTGCGAAACTGTTTTCAAACTTTTTAAATAATGTTCAACATAAATTCTAAAAACACCAATATTGGTTAAGTTTTTACCATTAATATCTAAATCAGAATTTTCAATGTTTTGATTATAGATAGAGATTTCGTGACGTTTTTGTTGAATATAATGATGAATTAAAGTAATATTTTCGAAACGATTTAACATTTCTTCGTTACAAAACTGAAACGAATTTACATTAAACGAAACAGAACGTTTTATTTGACGTGTTTCAGTTGCCAACATCGCCATATGATTGGTTACCTGAGACGATACCAAATCTACAGTTGGAACCGTTGCAATAGATTTATCAAACTTCTCAATTTTTACTAAATTGATGTTAATTTCTTTTACTGTTCCTTCAATATCGCCTTTGGAAACGGTAATCCAATCGCCAACTTTTACAATTTTAGAATAGGAGATTTGCAAACCAGAAACAAATCCGAAAATTGCATCACGAAAAATCAATAAAACAGCTGCGGTTAAAGCTCCGAGAACGGTAATAATTGTGTTTTTATCAACCGTAAACAAAATCATTATTCCAGAAATAATCGCAAAAAATGTGATAATAAACTTCAACATTTGCCCAAAAGTTCGCACTCCAACTGTTGTATAACTATTTTCTTCGTTGTACACATCAATAATTGTATTGATAACTCGGAAAATAAGTTGCGTAAAAACGATTAATGAAATAAGTTGTGTAATGCGTTGAACAACATGAAAAATATTTCCTTCATTCTTGAACAAAATAACATTCATGCTTAATGCAAAACTGATTGGAACAAGATGAATAGCTGAAAGAAAGACTTTGTTTTTGTACAAAAACTTCAACCAATCGTTTTCGGTGAAATTCTTTAATTTTTTTAGAAGCGGAAGAATAATAACTCTTAGCACAAAATCTATCACAAAAAGAATAGCTATCCAAGTAACAATTTCTAAAAAGGTAAAAAGATTTTCGGATAAATCAATTTTGAAATATTGATTGAAAAAAAATTTTACACCATCAGAAAATTCTTCATAAAAAGATTTATCTTGCATAAGCTGTTAATTGAGTTTAAATAGATTTGTTTGTGCAAAGTTACAGTTTTAAAAATACTAAAATAATGGATAACGATAGTATACTAAATCTTATTAGTGGAATTTTATTGGTTGTTGGTTTGGTCGGAACTGTTTTGCCAGCTTTACCAGGAGCACCTTTGGCATTGGTCGGATTATTGGTTTTTAAATTCAGTAGTGATTGTAGTTACAATTGGGGAACGATAATTATTGCAGGACTTTTTGTGTTATTAGGTGCGCTTTTAGATTATTTATTACCAGCTTACATGACCAAGAAATTAGGTGGAACCAAATACGGGATTTGGGGATCTATTGTAGGATTAATCATCGGATTATTTTTTCCACCAATCGGGTTTATCGTAGGTCCTTTTCTGGGAGCATTATTAGGCGAATTGGTTTTTACTGCGGCTTCGCCTAAAGTTGCATTAAAATCTGCTTTCGGATCTTTTGTAGGATTTATTTTAACAACAGGTTACGACATTATATTAACGTTAATCTTTATCGGAATATTTGTATATCAACTGATGAATTAATCAGATTAAATGGTTGAAATTAGGTCAATAAAAAAAAATGATGTATATTTGCAAAGAATTTAAAGGAATAAATGGAGGAGGGCTGGTTATAGCTCTCTTTTTCGTTGTATATGGATTCAAATAAAGTAAAACAGCTGATAGACGAAGCAATAGCGGAAAATCCGTCATTGTTTCTTATCGATTGGAAAATCACTCCAGATGATAAAATTGTAATTTTAGCAGATGGAGACGAAGGTCTTTCAGTCGAAGAAATTGTAAGAATAAGCCGATATGTAGAGCACAATCTTGATAGAGAAGAATGTGATTTTGCATTAGAGGTTTCCTCTCCTGGTGTAGGAAGTAACCTAACCATGTCACGCCAATTTGTCAAAAATGTAGGAAGAACTTTAGAAGCTACATTAAGCGACAAAGTGATGGAAGGCGAAATTGTAGAAGCCGATGAAGAAGGTGTTACAATTTTTTGGGAAGCGCGCGAACCAAAACCTGTTGGAAAAGGAAAAATTACAGTAGAACATAAAGAAAAAATAAATTACGCTGACATCAAGAAAGCGATTATAAAAGTCACCTTTTAAAAAAATTAAAGTTTAATGGACAATCTTGCATTAATTGAATCTTTTGGAGATTTTAAAGACGATAAGAACATCGACCGTATTACGCTTATGGCAATCTTAGAAGATACCCTGAAAAGTGTTTTGAAAAAGAAATATGGTACAGATGATAACTTTGATATTATTGTAAATCCTGATAAAGGAGACTTAGAGATTTGGCACAACCGTATCGTTGTAGAAGACGGTTTTTCAGAAGACGACGCAACAGATATCGAATTATCTGAAGCACGTAAAATTGAGCCAGATTTTGAAGTAGGTGAAGAAGTATCGGAAAAAATTCCGATCGAAGCATTAGGTCGTCGTGCAATTTTAACTTTACGCCAAACATTGGTGTCTAAAGTAATGGAGCATGATAATTCTAATTTATACGAAAAATTTAAAGGTTTAATCGGAGAAGTAGTTACGGGAGAAATCCATTATGTACGTCACAAACAAGTGATTATAATGGATGACGAACAAAACGAAATGATTTTACCAAAAGAAAATCAAATACCATCAGATTTTTTCAGAAAAGGAGATACATTACGTGCTGTTGTAGATGACGTAAAATTGAGAGGAGCAAAACCTCAAATTATTTTATCTAGAACATCACCAAAATTTTTAGAGAAATTATTTGAACAAGAAATTCCAGAGATTTTAGACGGATTAATTACAATCAAAAATGTAGTTCGTATCCCTGGAGATAAAGCAAAAGTAGCAGTAGAATCTTACGACGATCGTATCGATCCAGTAGGAGCTTGTGTTGGAATGAAAGGATCTCGTATCCATTCAATTGTACGCGAATTACGTAACGAGAATATCGACGTAATTAACTACACAAATAACATGAGTTTGTTTATTCAACGTGCTTTAAGCCCAGCTAAAATTTCGAATATCGAAATTAATGAAGAAGAAAACAAAGCCTTAGTTTACGTAAATGCAGACGAAGTTTCGAAAGCAATTGGTAAAGGAGGTTACAATGTTCGTTTAGCTTCTAAATTAGTTGGAATGGAAATTGATATTTTCAGAGAAGGAGCCCAAGACGAAGACGTAGAATTATCAGAATTCTCAGACGAAATCGATGCATGGGTAATCGATGCATTTAGTGCTATCGGGTTAGATACTGCCAAAAGTATTTTAGAACAAGATGTTGATGATTTAATTAAACGTACGGATTTAGAAGAAGAGACGATCTTAGACGTAATCCGTGTGTTAAAAGAAGAGTTTGAAGATTAATTCATACTCAAGTCATAAACAATTCATACATTTGCAAACATTAAAATAAGAGATTAGCTTCATATGTCGGAAACAATAAGATTAAGTAAAGTATTAAAAGAATTAAATATATCAATAGATAGAGCTGTTGATTTTTTAGAAGGGAAGGGTACAACAGTAGAAAAAAATCCGAACTCTAAAATCGACGTGCCAACTTACGATATTTTAGTTAATGAGTTCCGATCTGATGCTAAACAAAAGCAAGCTTCCGGTGAAGTAGTCATTAACAAAATTTCAGATATCAAAGCCGCTGAGAAAAAAGAAGCAGAGGCAAAAGCTGCAACTGAAAAACCAGTAGAAAAGAAACCTGAAATCATTGAAACGACGAAAGTTGAATTGGAAGGACCAAAGACTGTTGGAAAAATAGACTTAGATGCTTTGAAACCTAAAGCCAAAGTAGAAAAATCTGCGGCAAAAGAAGAGGTGAAGAAAGAAGAAATCAAGAAAGAGGAGGCACCAAAAGCTGAACCTAAAACTGAATCAAAAGAGGAACCGAAAGGACCGAAAGTGATAAAAGTTATTGATCTTGATAAAATAAATAATACAGGTAAACCTAAAAAGCAAGATTCTCCAGCTCCTAAAAAAGAGCAAGCAGAACCTAAAAAGGCGGAAGCACCGAAGGCGGAAGTTAAAAAAGAGGTGAAGAAAGAAGAACCTAAAAAGGTGGAAGAGGTTAGAAAGCCTGAAATAAAAACGGAAGCGAAGCCTGAAGTGAAGAAAGAAGAAATTGAAGAAGTAGCAGCAGTTGAACCTCAAAAAATTGAAACTGTCTACACAAAATTAGATGGACCTAATTTTACAGGTGCAAAGATTGACTTATCTAAATTTGATAAGAAAAAAACTGACGATAAAAAAGGGAATCAAAAAGGTGCTAATAACGCTGCTGACAAGAAAAAGCGCAAACGTATCCAGAAAAACGTTAAACCAGAAGATGTAGCAAAAGCTGGAGAAAACGGAGGAAACAATAATAATCGTCAAGGTGGTAACAATAACCACGGAGGAAATAATAATAACCGCCAAGGTGGTAATAACAACCATGGAGGAGGAAATAATAACAACCGTCAAGGAGGTCAAGGACAAGGAGGAAATCGCCCAGGAGGTCAAGGCGGCAATCGTCAAGGTGGT
>NZ_DKSQ01000046.1:9284-11142 GCF_002472765.1 Empedobacter sp. UBA7252 | reverse complement strand
AGGTGGTGGAAACTTTAGAGGTGGAAACAATCGTGGACCAAGAGTTCCTCAAGTAGAACTTTCTGACGAAGATGTTAAAAAACAAATTAAAGACACTTTAGATAAACTTACTAATAAAGGAAAAGGATCTAAAGGGGCTAAACACAGAAGAGACAAACGTAAAGAGCGTCGTGAGTTTGCTGAGCAAGAGCAAGAAGCAATAGACATGGACAAAACTTTACATGTAACAGAATTTGTAACGGTTAACGAATTAGCTTCGTTAATGGATGTTTCTGTTACAGAAGTTATCTCTGCATGTATGTCATTGGGAATCATGGTTACCATGAACCAACGTCTTGAAGCGGATACAATTCAATTAGTTGCAGATGATTTCGGATTCGAAGCAGTATTTGCTAATGCTGAAGAAGAAATCTCAACTGAAGAAGAAGAAATCGATAACGAAGAAGATTTAGTAACTCGTGCGCCAATCGTAACTGTAATGGGACACGTTGACCATGGTAAAACATCTTTATTAGATTATATTCGTAAAGCAAACGTAATTGCTGGTGAGTCTGGAGGTATTACACAACACATTGGTGCGTATAACGTAACATTGCCAAGTGGTAAGCGTGTAGCGTTCTTAGATACACCAGGTCACGAGGCCTTTACAGCGATGCGTGCTCGTGGTGCTCAGGTAACGGATATTGCAATTATTGTAATTGCGGCCGATGATCAAATCATGCCACAAACACGTGAAGCAATTTCTCATGCTCAAGCAGCTGGAGTACCAATGGTATTCGCTATCAATAAAGTTGATAAACCAGCAGCTAACCCAGAAAAAGTAAAAGAGCAATTAGCTCAAATGAACTTATTAGTTGAAGACTGGAGTGGTACTTACCAATCTCAAGAAATCTCGGCTAAATCTGGTTTAGGAGTAGAAGATTTATTAGAAAAAGTATTATTAGAAGCTGAGGTATTAGACCTTAAAGCGAATCCAAAACGTAAAGCATCTGGTACAGTTGTAGAAGCTGCATTAGACAAAGGACGTGGATATGTTTCGACAATTATCGTACAAACAGGTACATTACACATCGGAGATTATGTATTAGCAGGATCTCACCATGGTAAAGTTCGTGCAATGTTAGATGAGCGTGGTAACAATATCAAAGTAGCTGGACCATCAACACCAGTTACAATATTAGGATTAGCGGGTGCGCCAACAGCAGGTGATAAGTTCAAAGTTTACGAAGATGAACGCGAAGCGAAACAAATTGCAACTCGTAGAGATCAATTACAACGTGAGCAAACTATTCGTACACAAAAACATATTACACTTGATGAGATTGGACGTCGTATTGCTTTAGGAGACTTCAAAGAGTTGAATATTATCTTGAAAGGGGACGTGGATGGTTCTGTAGAAGCATTGACAGACTCTTTACAAAAACTTTCGACAGAAGAAATTATTGTTAACATCTTACACAAAGGAGTTGGACAAATTACAGAATCTGACGTATTATTAGCTTCTGCTTCAGATGCGATTATTATCGGATTTAATGTTCGTCCTGGTGGATCTGCTCGTGATATTGCAGAAAAAGAAGAAGTTGAAATTAGAACTTACTCAATTATCTATGCTGCGATCGAAGAGATCAAAGAAGCGATGGAAGGAATGTTATCTCCAGAGTTGAAAGAGCAAGTAACAGGTAATATTGAGGTTCGTGAAACATTTAAAGTAACGAAAGTTGGTACTATTGCTGGATGTATGGTCTTAGACGGTAAAGTTTACAGAAACTCTAGTATTCGTATCATTCGTGACGGAGTTGTGATCCACGATGGTGAATTAGCTTCATTGAAACGTTTCAAAGATGATGTGAAAGAAGTT
>NZ_DKSQ01000046.1:0-9216 GCF_002472765.1 Empedobacter sp. UBA7252 | reverse complement strand
AAAGATGATGTGAAAGAAGTTAGTAAAGGTTACGAATGTGGTCTTAACATCAAAAACTTCAACGATATTCAAGTAGGTGACATTATCGAAGCTTACGAAACTGTAGAGGTTAAAAAGAAATTGAAATAATCAATTCTCAACAAATATTTTAAAAGGAGCTCAATTTGAGCTCCTTTTTTTATGAAATTTTATTTAATAAAAATCAATACTCTACTTATTATATAGAATTATATTCTGTTATTAATTGTATTTTTAGAATAGATTTTTTGTTTAACATTAATTTAAAGTTTTCTTTTATTTTATTTAAAAACGACTTGTTTTATATTCTATAAAGTCTATAAATTTGCTAGACTTTAAAATTGTAAATATGAACAAGAAATTATACTCACTCAAAAAAATATTTTTTCTCACTGCTCTTTTTGGTGGAACATTTTTATTTGCCCAAACCAAAGTCACAGGTATGGTTGAAGATGTAAATGGACCAATCGATCAAGCAACGGTTAATGTAAAAGGAACGAATATCACGACAACAACAGATGTAGATGGTTTATATCAACTAACGTTAGAACCAGGGAAGTATGAAATTATTGTTTCAAAAATAGGTGAGCCAACAACGACGCAAACGATTAATGTGCTTGATGAAAATGAAGTTTCTTTAGATTTCTTTTTACAATCAATCAATTCGGAGACTGATCTTAGCGAAGTTGTTTTAATTGGTTCGCGCGCAGTCGGACGTACACAATTAGATTCTTCAACACCAGTTGATGTGATAGATATTAAAGAGGTTACAAAAGATGTAGGACAAGTTTCGTTAAATCAAATCTTAAATTATGTAGCACCATCTTTTAGCTCGAATACGCAAGTTATTTCTGACGGAACAGATCATATAGATCCTGCTTCTTTGCGCGGTTTAGGACCAGATCAAGTATTAGTTTTGATTAATGGAAAACGTCGTCATACAACATCATTGGTTAATATTAATGGTTCGTTTGGTAAAGGTTCTGTCGGTACAGATTTGAATGCAATACCAACTTCTGCAATTAAACGAATTGAAATTCTTCGAGATGGAGCCGCGGCTCAATATGGTTCTGATGCGATTGCAGGTGTGATTAATATTGTCTTGGAAGATTCGACAGATAAACTACGCGCGTCAATTTCGTATGGAGGAAATCTTTCGAAAAATGCAGAAGATAATTTTGATGGCGAAACTTTTCAAGCGAATGTGAATTATGGTGTAAAAGTTGGAGAAAAAGGAGGATTTGTAAATGTTGCAGGTTCTTACGACAAGCGTCAACCATTCAATCGTCAAAAAGAATTTACAGGAACAATTTTTTCAGATTATAATCGACCAGATTTATATCCAAATCCAACTGGAAAAGATATTACAGAGGAGGAATTAGCCCGCCGTGGAGAAACGCGTGCTGATTATGTTTCGCGTATTGGACAATCAAAAAATGAAGGAGGTGCGATTTTTATTAATTCACTTTTCCCAGTTTCAGATAAAACCGAAATTTATGCATTTGGAGGATTAAATTATCGTTTAGGAGAATCAGCAGCCTTTCGTCGTCAGCCTGCTCAGTTGCATCAAACTGTTGCGTCAATTTATCCAAATGGATTTTTACCATTGATTCAAACCAATAATTACGATCGCTCTTTAGCAGCGGGAATTCGTAGTGAAATTAACGGTTGGAAAGTTGATTTTTCGAACACATACGGAAATAATACCATCGATTTTGGAGTAAAAAATACAGTTAACGCATCGATGAAAGAATCTTCACCAACATCTTTTGAAGCTGGTGGATATCGTTTTACGCAGAATACAACCAACCTAGATTTTACGCGTTTTTTTGATGATGTTTTAGCTGGAATTAATGTCGCTTTTGGTGCAGAATTTCGTTATGAAAATTATCAAATTGTAGGAGGTGAAGAGTCATCTTATGCGAATTATGGTAAAGTTCGTCAAATTGGTGTAGACGGAAATGGAAAGCCAATTTATGTACAAGATTTTAATGGAAATATCAATACATTATTCGCTGTAAATGGTACTGCTTTAGCAGGTGGAGCGCAAGCTTTTCCAGGATTTTTACCAGCGAATGAAGTCAATGCAAATCGTCATTCTGTTGCGGCGTATTTAGATACTGAATTTAATTTTACGAAAGATTTCTTAGTGGCTGCTGCGTTACGTTATGAAGATTATTCAGATTTTGGTTCAACATTAAATGGAAAAATTTCGACTCGATACAAATTAGGAAACTATGTGTTGAGAGCCGCAGCAAGTACAGGATTTAGAGCGCCATCTTTACATCAATTATATTTTAGTGCAACATCAAGTTTATTCTTAGATGGAGCAATTTCTAATTCAGGAACTTTTACAAATGATAGTCGTGCTGCAAAATTATTAGGAATTCCACAATTGAACGAAGAAAAATCGAAATCAGTTTCGGCTGGAGCTACGGCAAATTGGGGAAAATTCAAATTGAGTGTTGACGGATATTTCATTAGAATTGATGACCGAATCATTTACACAGGATCTTTCACAGGAAGTAATGCAGCAAATGCATCAGCTCAAGACAAAGAGATTTACGAATTATTGCAACAAGCAAATGCAACTTCGGCTCGTTTCTTCGCAAATGCAATTGATACCGAAACGAAAGGAATAGATGTTGTTTTGACGTATCAAGATCGTTTGGGAGCAGGAAAATTACGTGGAGATTTATCGGCGACTTTTAGCAAGACAAATGTTGTAGGCGATGTACATGCTTCCGATTTATTGAAAGGAAAAGAGTCTACTTATTTTGATCGTTCAAGTCGTATTTATTTAGAATCGGCTATACCTCGTACAAAAATTAATTTATCCTTGAATTATTCATTGGATAAATGGAATGTTTACTTAAGAAACGTGTATTTTGGAGAAGTTGATGCAGCGACAAATACGGTGGCAGATTCGCAAACATTTAGCGGAAAAGTTGTAACAGATTTGAGTTTTGGTTATGCTTTCAACAAAAATATTTCGTTAACAATTGGTGCAAATAATTTGTTTGATATCTATCCTGATGAAACGAAAATTGGAGGAAATAGAGGAGCAGGATATTTCGTGTATTCACGTACTGGACAACAATTCGGAACTGGAGGACGTTTTGCTTTCGCTCGTTTATCATTAAGTTTATAATTTAAATAGTTTATATGTTTTACCAAATCTTTGTCGTAATTGATGAAGGTTTGGTATTTTGTTTAAATCGATTTTATGAAAAAAATATCATTTATTATAGTTTCATTCTTCGCGATTATTCAGTTGAATGCGCAAGAATCTTACAAAAATGGAGCTGTTGTAACAGCTCATCCCGAAGCTTCAAAAGTTGGAGTTGAAATTCTGAAAAAAGGTGGAAATGCGATTGATGCTGCTATTGCAGTTCAGTTTGCGTTGGCGGTTGTTTATCCAAATGCAGGAAATATTGGTGGCGGTGGATTTTTGGTTTATCGTGATGCAAAAGGAAAAACAGATGCGTTAGATTATCGTGAAAAAGCACCTTTAAAAGCAAGTGAAGATATGTATTGGGACAAAAATGGCAATGCAATTACTGATCTTAGTTTGTATGGACAATTTGCTGCAGGAGTACCTGGAACTGTAGATGGAATGGTGAAAGCGCACGAAAAATATGGGAAATTAAATTGGAAAGAATTAGTTCAGCCGGCTATTAGTTTAGCTCAAAAAGGATTTAAAATAACAAAACAACAAGCGAGCGAACTGACAAATAAGCATAATGATTTTGTAAAATATAATTCAAAAACGAATGCTTTAACGTCTAAATCATCTTGGAAAGAAGGAGATTTGTTGGTTCAAAAAGAATTAGCAAATACATTAAAATTAATTCAACAAAAAGGTCGTGCTGGTTTTTATGAAGGAAAAACGGCTGATTTAATAGTGAAAGAAATGAAACGCGGAAACGGAATTATTTCGCACGAAGATTTAAAACAATATCAATCGGTTTGGAGAACGCCAGTTTCGGGAAATTATAAAGGTCTTAAAGTAATTTCGATGCCGCCGCCTTCAAGTGGAGGAATTGCATTGGTTTCGTTATTTCAATCAATCGAAGATTATCCAATCAACAAATGGGGATTTCAAGCAGATTCTACAATTCAAGTGATGGTAGAAGCAGAGCGTCGCGTTTATGCTGATCGCGCAGAGCATTTAGGTGATCCAGATTTTATAAAAGTTCCGCAAAAACAATTGTTGGATAAAAGTTATAATGTAAATCGAATGAAAGATTTTTCGTTTGATAAAGCAACACTAAGTTCAGCAATTAAAGCGGGAGAAATAATTGGTAAAGAGTCAATGGAAACAACGCATTATGTAATTGTTGACAAAGATGGAAATGCGGCTTCTGTAACGACTACTTTGAATAATTCCTATGGATCTTTGGTTGTAGTAGAAGGTGCAGGATTTTTGTTGAATGATGAAATGGATGATTTTTCTGTAAAACCAGGTACACCAAATTTATATGGTTTAGTTGGAGGAAAAGCTAATGCGATTGAACCTTCGAAAAGAATGTTAAGTTCGATGACGCCTTCTATTTTAGAGAAAGATGGTAAATTGTTTATGGTTGTGGGAACGCCAGGTGGCTCTACAATTATAACGTCAGTTTTTCAAGCCATCTTGAATGTTGTTGATTTCGGAATGACGATGCAAGAAGCTGTTGCAGCACCAAGATTTCATCATCAATGGTTGCCAGACCAAATCGATTATGAGCCAAATGCAATTTCAGAAAACGTTCGTGAATCGTTAAAACAAAAAGGTTATACATTGAAAGAACGTAAACCTTACGGGCGTGTGGAAGGAATTTTGGTCAACACTAACGGAACATATCAAGCTGGTGCAGATCCAAGAGGAGATGACAAAGCAGTGGGATATTAAGAAATACAAAAGGAACTCGATTCGAGTTCCTTTTGTATTTTTAAGAGAAAACTTTATGATAAAACGTCTTTAATTTCTGGATTTTTATCAAACTGCGCTTTTGCGAAAGGACATAAAGGAATTACTTTTATATTATTATTTCTTGTCCATTCAACCAAGGCTAATAAAGCTTTTTTTCCTAAACCTTGTCCGCCATAAGCTTCGTCAACTTCTGTATGATCGATAATAATTTTATCATCACCAGCCCAAACATATGTCATTTCTCCAGCTTTTTTATCGCCATCTAAAACGACAAAAGCTCCATTTTTTTTATCATCAATTTGTTTAATTTCCATCAGTTTTATTTTTGAAGTTGTTTATTAATCTTCTAAAGTACCAAATTTTCCGTTATTAAAATCCTCAAAAGCTTCGCGAATTTGCTCTTGTGTATTCATCACAAAAGGACCATAAGAAGCGATTGGTTCATTTAGAGGTTCTCCACTCAAAATTAGTACAATGCTATTTTCAGTTGCTTCGATTGTAAAATCTTCTCCTTCGTTAGTAAATAATAATAAATGATCTGTTGGAACAATTTCTTGTTCATTTACTTTCACCTCACCTTCAATAACCAATAAAACGGTATTGTAATTTGCAGGAAAACTAAAATTCGCTTTTCCGCCTTCATTCAATTTTGCATTCAGCATATTAACAGGAGAAAAGGTAGATGCAGCACCTTTTGTTTGGTTGTATTCCCCAGCAATAACTTCGATAAAACCATTTTCAACTTCTACAGTAGGAATATCTTTATGTTCGATCGCCTGATATTTTGGAGTGCTCATTTTATCCTTTGCAGGAAGGTTTACCCATAATTGAACCATTTGAAAAATTCCACCTTGTTTATAAAATTCTTCTGCATGATATTCTTTGTGTAAAACACCAGAAGCTGCTGTCATCCATTGTACATCTCCTTGATGAATTGTTCCTCCTCCACCAGAACTATCATGATGAGAAACGCTTCCTTGATAAGCAATAGTAACCGTTTCGAAACCACGGTGTGGATGCACACCAACACCTTTTGGTTTGTCTGTTGCTGGAAAATGAAATTTTGAATTGTAATCTAACATAATAAATGGATCCATTCTTCTCATATCTAAATGATATCCACTTGGAATGAAGTTATGAACTCTAAAACCGTCTCCTACAAAATGTGGCTCTCTTGGCGCAATTACTGCTTCTATTTTTTTTGTATTCATAATGATTTTTTTATATGTTTTTATTTTTGTTATACAAATTTACGAAGCTAAATAGTTGATTATATTGATGTAGGTTAAGAAGTTGGTAACGTATTAATTAACATAGATTAATAATGTTTTGTAAATTTTTATTATTGATTGAATGTTAAATTTATATTTAAAACTTTAATACATAGTTGTGATTTTGTTATAAGAGTTAAATACTTATTATTTATATAATTGTTTGGAAATTAATAGTAATATGAGAAAACATTTATTCATCATTCTTTTTGGAATTAGTTTTTATTTATTTGGACAAGAAAATACGTATCGTTTTTTGTATGATATCCACCAAGAAACAATTTTCAATGATGAAATGAAGAAAAATACACCAAAAGACTTTTTGCCAGAAATAGTAAACGCGTTTAATGAATCTTATGAGTTTGAAGTGTTAGCTTCTAAAAATTATTCTTTTGTCAAATTAATAGAGAAAGTAAAGAACTCTCAGAATGATGCGGTTCGAATTTATCCAGAACCAAATTGGTTACTAAACGATTTTGAACATAATAAATCATATGAGTTTGCTGAATATGGTGATACGTATGTGGTGGATTCTATTAAGATAGAAGGTTTGAAACCTACAAAGGAAATGAAAGAAATTTTAGGTTTACAAGCTAAGAAATTTATCTTCGAAAATGATGAGTTTTACTACGAAATCTGGTTAGCAAAAATGAATGGAATTACGGTAAGCCCTTATTATTTTCAGTTCAAAAACTTTGTTGTAGTAGAATTATTTAAGAAGTTTAAAAAAGTTGAAGAGGGTGGTGGAAAGATGGAAAAAAGATATTTTTTGAAAGAGATTAGTCAAGAGAAAAAGTCTACAGATTTTATTAAATTAATTCCTAAAAAAGTACTTACTCCAAAAGAACTTCAAGAGAAAATTGATAAAATTAATCAGATGAGTCAAAATAATGAAGTAGAGAAATAATAATTAAAAAAGCATCTCAATTGAGATGCTTTTTTAATTTGATATATTATTTACAATAATTCTTCATCCACTATATTTGGTAATGTAACCTTTAACAAAGGTTCATCTTCCATTGCACGTTTTATAGCAAAAATAGCTTCTTCGTTTCTTGCCCAAGATCTACGAGCAATTCCGTTGTTCACATCCCAATGTAACATTGATTTTAAACGATTTTCAGCATCGGAAGATCCATCTAATAACATTCCGAATCCACCGTTAATAACTTCTCCCCAACCAACGCCGCCACCGTTGTGAATAGAAACCCAAGTTGCGCCACGGAAACTATCTCCAATAACATTGTGAATCGCCATATCTGCTGTGAATTTTGAACCATCGTAAATATTAGAAGTTTCGCGGAATGGAGAATCTGTTCCAGAAACATCATGATGATCACGACCTAAAACAACTGGTCCGATTTCACCTTTCGCAATTGCATCGTTAAACGCTTTCGCAATTTTAATTCGTCCTTCTGCATCTGCATATAAAATACGAGCTTGCGAACCTACAACTAATTTGTTTTCTTGTGCACCTTTTATCCATGTGATATTATCTTGCATTTGTTGCTGAATTTCCTTTGGAGAATGTTGCATGATTTCTTCTAAAACTTGACAAGCAATTTCATCTGTTGTTTGTAAATCTTCTGGTTTTCCTGAAGTACAAACCCAACGGAAAGGTCCAAATCCAAAATCGAAACACATTGGTCCCATAATATCTTGTACATAAGATGGATATTTGAAATCAATTTCGTTTTCTGCCATTACATCTGCACCAGCTCGAGAAGCTTCTAATAAAAAGGCATTTCCATAATCGAAGAAATACGTTCCTTTTGCTGTGTGTTTATTTACAGAATCTGCATGACGACGCAGCGATTCTTGAACTTTTTCTTTGAATAATTCAGGATTGTTTGCCATCATATCGTTGGCTTCATCAAATGATAATCCAACAGGATAATAACCGCCAGCCCATGGATTATGCAAAGAGGTTTGATCTGATCCTAAGTCAACGTAAACATTTTCTTGATCAAATTTTTCCCAAACATCCACTACATTTCCATCATAAGCAATGGAAACAACTTCTTTATTTTCTTTGGCTTCGCGAACACGAGCAACCAATTTATCTAAATCTGTAATTACTTCGTCCACCCAACCTTGTTCATGACGTTTGTATGTCGCAGCAGGATTCACTTCGGCAGTAACAGAAACAACACCTGCTATATTTCCCGCTTTTGGTTGCGCACCTGACATTCCGCCTAAACCAGCCGTAACAAATAATTTTCCTGCTGTTCCGTTATCATCTATTTTACGAGATCCGTTTAAAACTGTGATAGTAGTTCCATGTACAATTCCTTGCGGACCAATGTACATATAACTTCCAGCTGTCATTTGTCCGTATTGAGAAACGCCTAAAGCATTCATTTTTTCCCAATCATCTGGTTTCGAATAATTCGGAATTACCATTCCATTCGTTACAACAACACGTGGAGCGTTTTTGTGAGAAGGAAATAAACCCATCGGATGACCAGAATACATCACCAATGTTTGTTCGTCTGTCATTTCAGACAAATATTTCATTGTTAATAAATATTGCGCCCAGTTCTGGAAAACTGCGCCATTTCCTCCGTAAGTAATCAACTCTTCAGGATGTTGTGCAACTGCGTGATCCAAGTTATTTTGAATCATTAACTGAATTGCTTTTGCTTGTTCTGAATTTCCTGGGTAATCTGTAATTGGTCGAGCGAAAATTTTATAATCAGGCATCAAACGATACATGTAAATACGTCCAAAATTTTCCAATTCTTGTTTAAATTCTGGAATTAATTCAGCATGATCTTTTGGCTCGAAATAACGCAATGCATTTTTCAATGCTAACTTTTTTTCGTCTTCCGATAATATTTCTTTACGTTTTGGTGCGTGACTTACGTTAGGATCTCTGTCTTTTTTTTGAGGCAAAACAGAAGGAATACCTTGTTTTATTTGTTCTTGAAAAGTCATTTTTTTGTGTTTTATGTTTTAGGTTAAACGTTATAAGTTTTACGATTTTTTGTTGTCATACTGATTTCTATGACA
>NZ_DKSQ01000109.1:0-7272 GCF_002472765.1 Empedobacter sp. UBA7252 | reverse complement strand
CTTTTGTCGGAATATTCATATTGGGTTCCTCCTGTTTTTGAAACGCTAGAATCTACTGAAACTGGACATAGTTTCAATATCACATTCGATACTGCTGTTCCGGATGCTGCAATTTACTTCACATTAAATGGAAAAGATCCTACTGATGCAGATCTTTTAGCCAAACCCAGTCAAACCATTAAAATAATGGTCCCAAAAGGAAAGGTTGTTATGCTAAAGGCAATTGTTATTACAAGCAGTGGGCGCAGGAGTATTATTTCATCGAAGAAATTCATCGGATAAATTGTACATGGATCGAACACAAAATTTATTTCCTATGCTATTTCGAATAATATGAACGAGGTTATCTAAGAAATACGAATCCTTAAGGAGAAATCGAACTCTGGAAAAACGGTAGGAGAGTGGCTACA
Organism: Empedobacter sp. UBA7252; assembly: GCF_002472765.1. Classification (NCBI taxonomy): domain Bacteria; kingdom Pseudomonadati; phylum Bacteroidota; class Flavobacteriia; order Flavobacteriales; family Weeksellaceae; genus Empedobacter; species Empedobacter sp. UBA7252. The sequence continues at coordinate 6,862 of NZ_DKSQ01000109.1, read as the reverse complement.
AACCTCATTTTTTGCGCCATCGATAACCAAAGACTAAATAATTTTGTTAATATTTTCGAACTCTAAATGAACATACTTTAACAGGTTGGTTCATAGTTTTTTATGGGTATAAAAAAAGGAGGCACCTTTTATTAAGTGTCTCCTTTAGTGGGGTCACGAGAGCTCAATAGAACCTTTAGTGCCTTTATTACAGTTTATTAAGAAGATAAAAATAGGCAAATAGAATTATATGGGATTAACCCATGTAGTTCTATTTGCCTGTTTTCGTTTATCTAAATTTTGATGATCTGAGTATTCTAATTTTGATATTAGTAATAATTATAGTTGCAGTTGTTAGTTTCTTTGTCGCGCTATATATAAGATTATATTGACGATCAAAAAAGGATTGTTTTACTTTTAAGGGATATGGATTAAAAAATGGAATCTCACCTCATCTTTCTGCTATAATACATTTTCTGAAAAAAGGACTGATCATTCAATAATATTAATCTGCTCTAAAAGGTCACTGGTTAATCTTGAGAGGGAGTTTTTTTTCGCATTTATACACTTTTTTATGTACTCTTCTATTTCTTTTAACAGGGGTGTCTGCTTTTTTGTGAAGGAAATAATCGAGATCAATATCTAGAATTTTCAAAATATGATTAATTTATCGTTCTTTATATGTGTAGAATATTGTTTGTTCCTTTTAACTATTTGTATTTCAATTGATAGAAGTGTTTTCTATTGATTGTAATACTGCTTGAATGGTAATCAGATCTTCCTTATATCCATTTTATTTAAAGTTTCTACTGAGTGCTTGATAATGAATTATTAGATGATACAATCATTCTTGAATTTATTATTTTTACAGGATTATTATTAGATATATTAGTTCCACCAATCGAAATTTACGTCAGGTACAACTTCAAACAAGCTGTCCATTTTTCTGGCAAAGTATTTTCTTAAGATCTCCCCATCTTGATTATTTTGCCGCAATTCGTTCTGATATTCCATAAAATAATTGAGTAGTCTGTAATGAAGCAGTGTTCTGTATATCTTAATTTTTCCATTTTCCGTCACAATGAATTTTGATTCGTTCTTGCTATCGGTTTTTTTTGGCGAAAGATTTATATGCCAACTATTTTTTGTTCTTGCCTCATGCATTAATGCACATCGAACATCAGAATAAAAATCTATTGAATTAAACGGATTGTTTGGAACCATAGCACCATGTATGTCTAATGACCAAAAATGATCCTTAAATATAGATGCAGATAGAAGAAATTCTGTGAAAATTTTCCTGCTTGACTTGTATTCATAAGCTGGATTTCCATTACGGTTATTATGATTGAAAATCATCCCCTTTCTAAATGCAGCGAGAGTCTCAATGATTGCACATTGAACAGTCATGATAGCGAAACCTTCACCATTTTTTGATCTATCATTGATTATAATTTGAATTGGAGAGAAAAATTTTTTTCTCAATCTGTTGTTGAAAATTTGAATTGCTTCTTCCCATATTTCATCATACCCGTAAGATTGATCTAGTCGCATTCTTACGTTGGCCCAGGCTAATTTTTCGTCTTCCATACTATTCATATCTATTAAAAAACCACACCAATCAAGGCAAAGTTTTAAATAGAATTTTTATTTATTTTCCCTCAGATATTTATCCGAATATTCTACCTTTTTCCGCAACTTCTAATTCTGCAACAAATTTTTCAAGATCGTGAAATTTACTGAAGATATATTGTCAAATATTTTCATGAACCTCAATAATTTCCATTATATCATTTATTTGATAAAAATTTAGTTTCTTAAACTCATTTGTGTTTAGCATGTTCATTTTTTCTTTTCTTAAAACAGCGAATAATCGAAAAAATAATATCCTATTTAATGCTAAACTATTTTGATGAATCTCGGATCAGTTTTTCGATCCATTCCTCGTTCCTTTTTAAAGCCCAAGCCAGTGCTGTATAATTGATCATAAATGTAGTCGTCATTTGGGCTAAAACGATATGTACCAGTCTGCTTTAAAATTTTTTTATGTTTTAAAAACTGACCTGTAATTTGTCCTTCGTCGTTCACTATTAATTGTCCATGTAAGTTTCTCCGTTGATTTAAAAACCTGTAAAAATCCCTTTCTGACATCTTTAGTTTTATTAATCCTAAAAGAAATATTTCTAAATCATCAATACAGACTGCCCATGGGAAGTGATCGTCGTTATCGTATAGATCTAACATCATTTGCAAATCAGACTGTACGTGACCGAATTTATTATACGTTACTATTATAGTATGAATATCTTTTATGTTATTAGGATCTATGTTAAGTACAACGTTCATTTTCTTGTCATAAACATCAAAAGGCATCTTAGCCATCAATTTTTCCTTAACACTATAAGCTTGTATATACCCATAGTCAATGGTTTCCTTAAAATCTTGCCAAATTCCATTATAGGCTTTGTCTGGATCATACATAGGTTCGCGTATTTTCCCGGCTTTTGCCTCTATAATCAACGCTGTTTCTCCCGCTAATACTAAAAGGTCCCGTTCGCTACCACCTTTCTCTAAGTAATACGATGGTAATATTTTTACGAGGCTATTTTGTTTGTAAAAGTCTTTAAAAATTTGTTCAATCTTGCGTTCTAGATATTTATCCCTAGCTTTGGTGATACGATTTTTATTTTTAATAATCTCAGAGCACTTCTCCTGAAGTAAGTCAGACATTGCATTCAATAAGACTCTGTGATCAATAATCATATAATTACCATCCAATAGTTTATAGATAGGCTTTTTATATAACTGGTTTGGCTGGCTAAAAAACAAAAAATTTTTGTCAACAGAACTAGTAATAGTCAATTTTTCCAATACAGTGTCAACAAGCGGTTTCGAACAATGTTCAAGATCAAATAATGAGAAAATATTGACCATAGACGGATCAGCAATGTACTTAAACATATCTATAGGCTGTTCCGATAAGGATCTCATTGCCTCTTTAAAACTACTGCCATTCGCTAAAGCACTTAATATCTCTTTTTTGAACTCGTCTTTATTTAATTCTTTTTTTTGCTGTTTTATAAAGGCTTTATCCTTCTTTAATTCAAATAAAGCATCAAGACAATTATATAATGCAATTACATCATCAGCATTCCACCCAAAAGTTTTTATCAATTCGGAATCGAAGTTTTTATAAAGCTCAACAACTTTTTCAATGGCCTGTTCTTCAAAATGTAATGGACCAACATGAAAAAATGAGATATAGGTGGATAACCCAATCTGCCTTCGTCGCAAAACTTCTTCAGTGTCCATTGTTTCAAAAAGAATCTCAGAAAAAGGCTTTAGCTCACCATATTCATACCTATGAGCTGATTCCATTTTTGCTAGCATTGGAACTATTATGGGCCAGTCTTTTTCGAGGTCAAATGGTATTCGCTCACTGGAATTTATGTCTGAAGTTATATTGAGATTGAATAAATAAAACAACTGCCTAAAAGGAGAAACCAATCCATTGATAATCGATCCATTCCAAGGAAGTGTGATTCCATTTATAAATGAGGTCATTTGGCGAGCGAAGGCATCGGCTTCAAATCGTCCAACCATATTCTTCAAAGACTTTGCTATACATTCAAGGTTATCCATAATCTGCTATATCTTGCCAAATTTTTGCAGTTTTTCAATTTTAAGTCGCTCAACTTCTTTATTCAGATTTTTTTCCAAATCCGCAATTTTGCGTACTTGTTTTACATAGTAATTTTTGTGTAAGTATGCTTGAGATCTGAAGGTACCCTCTATTGGTCTTATTTTCAACGCATCTGAAAAGTCATATCTTACGGACAGGTTGCTTTTAACACCTTTAATCTCGAAGTTATATGAAATTGTAATTTCTTCGAGTAAAATTATTTCTTTAAAAAGGTCTTCTGACAACTCTCTTAATCCTTCAAGTTTTTTGCCTCTGAAAAGTATGATTAAGTCTTTCTCAGTCCGATCTTTATATATTTCGGGGATTTCTTTAGTCTCGTCGAAAATATACTTTAGACCTTTTATATCTTGCTTTATAAAAATATTGCTACTAGCAATATTGTTGAAGCTCAACAAAAAATTAACCCTTTCTGTATTTGATGTAAAGTCAGAAAATTTGATCTCTGTAGTTTGGTCAGCAATGTGGCCATGCTCTAGTAGCTCCTCTTTAATAATTGTATTTATTCGATTAGCGATAATCTTGGCATCTTTGGAATTTGTCTCAACATTGTTTAAGATGAATCCGCCATTAATTTTTTGGTACGTGATTTTAATAGGTTCCCAAATTGTATTCAGTGCGATGTGTTTTGTTGGATCTTTTTTCTCGACATGCGATGAAAATAAAAAAAGTCCAGGCTGATCTGGGTCGGAGGAAAAGACAACCGGGCTATTTAGCTTTGCTTGTAGACCATCCGTAATGTTTTCAAAGTTTGGCCTGATCTGACTAAATATTTCCGATATAGGTGTCTCAGTTATCGCTGGTAGAAAATATGGAATACTACTAACCGGTCGTTCCTTAACATTTATCAAATTAATGAAATTTTCTAACTCGATAGGACTAAATAGCAAGCTTACCATCAAGTCCATAAGTTTACGCTTGTCCGCATTCTTTAAAAAAATTCCTTTATGAGATAGGAATATTTTTAAATCCTGCGCACTAATCTTATCTGTATTCAGGATTGGTTTGAGAATATCTCCGTAAGGCAGTTGCTCTTTAAAAATAGGGTTAATTCGAAGTTCTCCCTCTGATTGAATAGCCTCAATTGTTGATGAAATGTCGCCAATGGTGGGTATAGACAATTCCGCAAACTGCAATGTTTCAACAAATAGTGATTTTTTAACGCTTACTTTATCTAAAAGGTCACTATTATCAAAAGATTGAAGCACATCCAATACTTCGTTTTGAAAATCTAAAGAGTAGTCACTAAAATAAACAATATATTCATTTGCCAATCCGCTGGTCAAACGAATGAGAAACCATATTATTTTTTTTAGATTCTCTTGATTGTATGGGTCGGAGCAGAATAAAAGTACGCTGATCTTCTCACTGTTTTCTTTTATTATTGGAAGAATATTAGTATTAATGTACTCTGGAGGTAGTTGTGTTCCTCGCTTTCCTATTTTATTGAAGGACGAATTAAATTCTGTTATTGGATAGAGAAATTTAACAGGTAAATCTTCCCGGAAGTTCTTTGCGGTTACTATGGAGCTAATTATAAAGTTTGCTTTAGCATTATCAACTAAAAAGTAATGCTGATCAAGTTCCATATATTCATTTCTAAAAACTTCTTTATTCTGATAGATAAAGTCTTTATTGATATCATCGTTGTCAGTAGATATCCAAAAGAGGATATTAAAAACTCCATTAGATTTTTGAGTATCAATCTTTCTTTTGGCTTTAAAATCCTCTGTAATAACGTTAGTGGCTTTTATAAAATTTCTAATCTCGTAGCGTGCATTTTCCGGATATTTGTAATCTTGTAGCGCGTTGATGAAGATGTGGTTTGTGGTATTATCTTTTAATTTACTTTCGAAAGTAACATAGTAGTCTACTTTCGCGGTTTCATTACTTACCAATTTGTCATCAAAGTAATCAAGTGTGAAATCTTTACTGAAATGTTTCCAGCCAATGAGTTTCAAAAAGTTTGAGGTTATAATCTGTTCAATAGTTAAGATTGGCTCTTCACTATCAAAACCGGTAAATTGAATAAAAGGATTTTTACTTACATACTTTTCGATAGCGCTAAGCCAATTTAAAAGCACATTATCAAAATCTTCTTTGGTAATGGTTTTTCCAAAGATTGAATCATGTCCTAATTTGAAATTTAAGCTATTTACTAATATTTGTTTAATAGTGGCTTGAAGTTTACTGCGATTTTTTTTCTCATAAAATTCATCGAGTTTTACAATTGAATTAGAAAGTAACAAATCCAAATCCAATGGCTTTTTTACGATTTTCACACCATCAATATCGCTTGTTTCATTTAGCTTGGAGTCGGTGTGACCAATGCAAATCAGCTCATAATGCTCTGCCAAAGTCCCATTTTTTAGTTCAGCTACCCACTTCTTCGCTGCAGTATAACTAATTGTATTTTGGGATGATTTAACCTGTACCAGTTTTTTTTTATTAGTATTTAGCTCCCATTTAATGTCAACTTTTTCGGATTCGTCATTAGGTTCAATGGTAACAGTTTGCCAATTTGATGATTGAGACAGACTATCTAAAACCGTAATAATTGTTTGCAGGAGATACCCCCGCATACCATGTTGACCACCCATAATTTTCAAAAGGTTTAAAATGTTAAAAAGTAGAAAGATAATAAATTTCTAAGAAATATGCCATAAATATTATAACACCGAAAAAATTAATGGATTGAATTTCTTATTGGCGTTAGGTATTTTAACAAAGCTAATTGTTCCAATAAAGATATGTATCCAACTAAGAATTGGTAAGATTTTGAAAAGCTTTGTCTAAAGTTTGGTGCGAAATATGATCTATTCCAAACGAAATTGAAGTTAAATAAGACAGCTAAAAAGGTCAATAGGGTGTTAAGATTTAGGAGCATATTGAAAAAGCGTTAAATATAATGGTATTCAGCGCAAAAATAAAAAATTGAACCGCACCGAATAACAAAAATTTGTCTCCTAGATACATTTTCAAAATATTTGGTTTTTACTACTATGTAAAATGAATTGATGATTTTAAGCTTGAACATCACTTGCGTCCTAAACGTTTAAAAAGTGGCGGTGTTTGGATATAGCAAAGTTGCTATATTTAAATTGCAAAATTATAACCCACCGCCAGGATAAAGTTAAAGGTTTTTAGTCAGATTTTATCTCTTATCGACCGCGAATTAGTGAA
>NZ_DKSQ01000041.1:28222-33283 GCF_002472765.1 Empedobacter sp. UBA7252 | reverse complement strand
GTTTTTTAGGGAAGATTACAACTCTAATCTCACACTTTATTTTTGCACAACTTACTATTTCTGGTGTTGTTAAAAATGAAGAAGGAAAACCTATTTCTGGTGCTAATGTTACCATTTCACCAAGTACTTCGGACGAAACGTTGGCATACTTTATTACAAAATCTGATGGTAAATATTCTATCAAAATAGATAATCCATCGCACGAAACCTATGAAATTAAGGTTCGTGCGATGAATTATGCTTTTACTTCAGATTTGGTAAATGAATCGTCTACAAACTTTGATTTCACTTTACAAGGAAAAGCTATCGAGTTAAAAGAAGTTAAATTAAAAGAATCTCCAATTCGCAAAAAAGGCGACACAATTGCCTATGATGTCAGTAATTTTAAAGATATAAAAGACCGTTCTATAGCAGATGTGATCAAAAAAATGCCTGGAATAGAAATCGAAAATTCTGGTAGAATCTTGTATCAAGGCGAACCAATCAATAAATACTACATCGAAGGAATGGATTTGTTGGGCGGAAAATATGCATTAGCAAACGAAAATCTTTCTGCAGACGCTGTGGATAAAGTACAAATTTTAGAGAATCATCAACCGATCAAGATTTTAGACAGTTTGGTTTATAGCTCTAAAGCCGCATTAAATATCAAATTAAAAAGCAAAATTACCTATTCTGGTAAAGCAGAAGTTGGTCTTGGCGCTTCACCATTGTTGTATCAGGCGAATATTACACCAATGTTGTTCACAAAAAAGCAACAAATGATAGGTTCTTATCAAGGAAATAATCGTGGAAATGATGTTTCTCGTCAATTAAAAACCTTAAGTCTTGAAGATTTTTTAAATGACTCTGAAAAATTTTCGAACGAAAGTTGGTTATCAATTGCAGGTGTACAAACTCCCAATTTTGATGGCGAACGTTGGTTAGATAATGCAATAAATATTGGTTCTTGGAATCATCTTTTTAAATTAAAAAAAGAGCTAGATTTACGAATTAACTTGTCTTATCACAACGATTTTCAAAAGCGATTCGGAGAAACAAACACACAATATTTTTTACCAACAGGTGATATATTTCTCAACGAAATCAAAAAAAATTATTTGCAAATAGAAAGTCTTAATCTAAAAGCAACATTATCTCAAAATAGTTCTAAAAATTATCTTGAAAATGTCTTGGAATTTAAAGGAGACTGGAACAGTTCGAGAGGAGATCTCAATCAAAATAATAATTTTATTACACAACGTTTGGCTCAACCAAATCGGCAGTTTACCAATCAGTTTAATACAATCAAGAAAGTTGGTAAACAATTGATCACATTTAAATCCAATATTGCATACAGAAATTATAACGAGAATTTAAGTGTTTTTCCTGGAGTTTTTACTGATTTTATAAACAACGGAAATGATTATCAAAATGTGTTTCAACAAATTAATTTTGAGAAATTTTCGACAAATAATTTCGCTGAATTTTCAAAAGGAATAAAAGCGTTTGTCTTACAGTCTAAAATTGGAATTAAGTACATCAATCATACGATGAAAAGTAATTTGTTGGCAGATGAGCAAACGATAAATTCTTCTTTTGAGAACAATACACGCTGGTCAACTTTAAATCCGTATGTAGAAAATAACTTTTCGTACAGAAAGAATCGACTTAATTTTTCTTTTGGAATTCCTTTTCAGTGGTATAATTTAGAGAATAATTCTTTCGGAAATAAAACTTCATACAATCGTTTTTACATCGAACCAAAATTTAATATAGGTTTAGAATTTTCAAAATTCTGGAAAGTATCAACCTCGCATAATTTCTCTAATGATTTGGGGAGTTTAACACGTTTGCACGAAGGATTTATATTGTATCGATACAATTCTATTCAACAAAATGACGGAAATTTTAACGAAGTAAAAAAATGGATTTCTTCTTTACGTTTCGAGTATAAAAATCCGATAAAATCTAGGTTTATCAATTTTGGATATTCGTACAATTGGTCAGAAAATAACTTAATCTACAATTACAGCTATAATGCGGATGCAAGTACAGTTTTAGAAGCTTTGAACTTAAAAAATCATCAAAAAACACATTCTGTTAATGCTAAAATAAGTCAATATTTTTCTAAAATTAAGACAACATTTAATTTAGCTGGAGGTTATAATTTTACAACCTACGATCAATTATTAAATGATGATTTAATCGAAATTAATAATACCATTTTAACTTCTAATTTTGACGCTTCTTTTCGCTTATTAAGTTGGGTAACGTTTGAATATAAATATGGTGTAACCAATTATAAAAATAAATTATCAGGAAACTCAAGTTCACGATCAATCACCAATCAAATCCACCAAATAGGATTACATTTTTTTCCTGCAGATCAGCATTATATAAAACTTAATTTTGATTTGTATGTTAATGATGATTCAAGATTAAATCCAAATTCAACTTTCGGAGATTTAATGTATCGTTATTCATTAAAAAAGAAGAAAATAGATTTTGAATTGTCTGCTTATAATCTTTTTAATGAAAAATATTTTTCTCAAAACAGTTTTTCTTCCAATTATGAACAACGATTTATCTATAAGTTGAGACCAACTCAAGTTATGTTTACCACTCGATTTAATTTTTAATTTATCAACCTCATAATTATTAACTTCAAAATTGTATAACTCGATAATTTATTTTAATAAAATATCAAAATCTAACATCTGTCATAAGTGGGTTGAATATATTTTACCTAAATTTATTTTGAAAAAATATAAACCACAGAGAAATGAATGACAATCGTAAGAAAGATGCATTGAATTACCATTCAATGGGTCAACCAGGAAAGATTGCAGTAGTGCCTACAAAACCTACGAATACACAACGTGATTTATCGCTTGCTTATTCACCAGGTGTTGCGGAGCCTTGTTTAGAGATTGAAAAAGATCCAGAAAATGCTTATAAGTACACAGCAAAAGGAAATCTGGTTGCAGTTATTAGTAACGGTACAGCCGTTTTAGGCTTGGGAGATATTGGTGCGGTAGCTTCAAAACCGGTGATGGAAGGTAAAGGTCTTCTATTCAAAATTTTTGCTGATATTGATGTTTTCGATATCGAATTGGATACAAAAAATGTTGATGAATTTATCAATACGGTAAAAGCTTTAGAGCCTACTTTTGGAGGAATTAATTTAGAGGATATTAAAGCGCCTGAGTGTTTCGAAATTGAGAAACGTTTGAAAGCTGAAATGAATATCCCAGTTATGCACGACGATCAACACGGAACAGCTATTATTTCTGGTGCAGCGTTGATTAATGCATGTGAATTACAAGGAAAAAATATTTCTAAAGTTAAAATTGTAGTAAACGGAGCTGGTGCTGCGGCAATTTCGTGTACAGGAATGTATATTTCTGTTGGTGCAACGAAAGAAAATATCGTGATGTTAGACAGTAAAGGCGTAATCCGTTCTGACCGTGATAATCTTGATCCTTCTAAGTCTGAATGGGCAACAGATCGTGATATTTCGACATTGGCAGATGCTGTTAAAGATGCAGATGTTTTTATCGGTTTATCGGCTGCAGATGTTTTATCAGCAGATATGTTGAATACAATGGCAGAAAACCCAATTGTGTTAGCAATGGCAAATCCAAATCCAGAGATTGCATACGATTTAGCAGTTGCGACGCGTCAAGATATTATTATGGGAACTGGGCGTTCTGATTATCCAAACCAGGTGAATAATGTACTGGGGTTTCCGTATATTTTTAGAGGAGCGTTAGATGTTCGTTCGACGACAATTAATGAGGAAATGAAAATTGCTGCTGTTCGAGCAATTGCAGAATTAGCAAAAGAACCAGTTCCTGAAGTTGTGACGCAAGCATACAATAATCATTCGATCAAATTTGGAAAAGATTATATAATTCCAAAACCTAATGATCCCCGTTTGTTACCAGAAGTTTCGGCTGCGGTTGCAAAAGCGGCGATCGAAACTGGTGTTGCTAAAAATATCATTACAGATTTCGAAGCATATAAATTGTCTTTGATTAAGCGAATCGGAAAAGAAAGTACGATTATGCGTAATTTGACACAAACGGCAAAATCAAATCCAAAACGTGTTGTTTTTGCTGAAGGAGATCGTTTCGAAATTCTTCGTGCAGCGCAAATTGTAAAGGAAGAAAAAATCGCTATTCCAATTATTTTAGGAAAGAAAAATAAAATTCAACAAATGATTAAAGATTATATGTTGGATTTGGAAGATGTTGAAATTGTTGATACAAATGCTGAAGAAGATTCGGATAGATACAATCAATTCGTTGATTTTATTTATTCGAAACGTCAACGAAAAGGAATCTCAAAATCTGATGCGAAAAAATTATTGAGAGATCGTAATTATTTTGGATCATGTATGGTTGAGTTTGGTTATGCAGATGCAATGATTTCGGGAATGACGAAAAATTATTCGCAAGCGATTCGTCCAGCTTTAGAATTAATTGGAGCGGAACAAGGTCAAAAAGTTGCGAGTATGTATATGATGTTGACAGAAAAAGGACCAGTTTTCTTAGGTGATACAACGGTTAATTTAGATCCAACTTCAGAGGATTTAGTTAACATTACATTGCAATTTAACGAAACAATTAAGAAATTTAAAATTGAACCAAAGATTGCATTATTATCTTATTCAAACTTCGGATCAAATAAAGGAGAAACGGTTTCTAAAGTTCAGAATGCAGTGAATTATCTACATCAAAATCATCCAGATGTTTTAGTTGATGGCGATATTCAGGCAAATTTTGCAGTAAACAGAGAGAAATTACAAAGTAATTTTCCATTTTCTAAATTAGCAGGAACGCATGCGAATACATTAGTTTTTCCAAATCTTGAATCAGCGAATATTTCGTATAAATTATTACAAGAATTAGGAAATATAGAAGCGGTTGGACCAATTTTGATCGGAATGAAAAAACCAATTCATTTGTTACAATTGGATAGTACTGTTCGCGAAATTGTGAATATGGTTACCATTGCTGTAATTGATGCACAACAACATCAGTAAAATATAAAATTTATAATACAAAAAATCCACTT
>NZ_DKSQ01000041.1:16874-28035 GCF_002472765.1 Empedobacter sp. UBA7252 | reverse complement strand
AAGTGGATTTTTTGTATTATATGAAACCGAGATGATTTAAAAAATAAACTATTTATATTAATAAACATAAAAAAGCCTCGCAATGCGAGGCTTTCCTATTGATAAATGAAATTCTATTATTTAACTTCTTCGAAGTCTACGTCTTCAACACCATCATTTTTTGCTTGACCTTGATCAGCTCCTGGTTGCGCTTGTGCACCACCTTCTTGACCTTCGTTCATTGCAGCATAAATTTCTTGTGAAGCAGCATTCCAAGCTGTATTTAATTTTTCCATAGAAGCATCAATTGCAGCAACGTCTTGAGCAGCGTGAGCAGATTTAACCTCAGCTAAAGCTTCTTCAATTGGTTGTTTTTTGTCAGCAGGAATTTTATCTCCGTACTCAGTCAATTGTTTTTCCGTTTGGAAAATTAACGCGTCAGCAGCATTTACTTTTTCAATTTTGTTTTTTGCTTCTTCGTCTTTTGCAGCATTTTCTTGTGCTTCTTTTTTCATTCTTTCAATATCAGCATCAGATAATCCAGATGAAGCTTCAATTTTGATTGATTGCTCTTTTCCTGTTCCTTTATCTTTTGCAGATACACTTAAGATACCATTCGCATCAATATCAAATGTTACTTCGATTTGAGGAACACCTCTTTGTGCTGGTGGAATATCTACTAAGTCAAAACGTCCGATTTCTTTGTTATCGTTGAATAATGGACGCTCTCCTTGACCAATTCTTAATGTTACTGCTGGTTGATTGTCAACTGCAGTTGAGAAAACTTCAGATTTTTTAGTTGGAATTGTTGTATTCGCTTCAATTAATTTTGTGAATACTCCTCCTAAAGTTTCGATACCTAAAGATAATGGTGTAACGTCTAATAATAATACGTCTTTTACATCACCTGTTAAAACACCTCCTTGGATAGCTGCACCAATTGCAACAACCTCGTCTGGGTTAACTCCTTTAGATGGTTTTTTACCGAAGAATTTTTCTACTTCTTCTTGGATTTTTGGCATACGTGTAGATCCACCAACTAAGATAACTTCGTCGATATCGTTGATTGATAAACCTGCATCAGATAACGCTTTTTTACAAGGCTCCATAGAACGACGTACTAAATCTTCTGTTAACTGATCAAATTTAGAACGAGTTAAAGTTTCTACTAAGTGTTTTGGTCCTGTTTCGTTAGCTGTAACGTATGGTAAATTAATTTCTGTTTGAGCAGAAGAAGATAATTCGATTTTAGCTTTTTCAGCAGCTTCACGTAAACGTTGTAAAGCCATTGCGTCTTTTTTCAAATCTACACCTTCTTTCGCTTGGAATTCAGAAGCTAACCAATTGATGATTGCATCATCAAAATCATCACCTCCTAAGTGTGTATCACCGTTTGTAGATAACACTTCGAATACACCGTCACCTAATTCTAGGATAGATACGTCAAAAGTACCACCACCTAAATCGTAAACAACGATTTTTTTATCTGAGTTTGCTTTGTCTAATCCGTAAGCTAATGCAGCAGCAGTAGGCTCGTTGATAATACGTTCTACTTTAAGACCTGCAATTTCACCAGCTTCTTTAGTTGCTTGACGTTGAGCATCGTTAAAATAAGCTGGTACAGTAATTACCGCTCTTGATACTTCTTGTCCTAAATAATCTTCAGCAGTTTTTTTCATTTTTTGTAAAATCATTGCTGAGATTTCTTGTGGAGTATAGTTACGTCCATCAATATCAACTGCTGGCGTATCATTGTTTCCTTTTACAACTGAATAAGGAACACGACCGATTTCATCTGCATCATTATTAAATTTAGTTCCCATGAAACGTTTAATAGAATAAATCGTTTTCTTTGGGTTTGTTACAGCTTGACGTTTTGCTGAATCACCAACTTTAATTTCTCCTCCTTCTACGAATGCTACGATAGATGGAGTAGTTCTTTTACCTTCTGCATTTGGAATTACAACTGGCTCGCTACCTTCCATTACAGAAACACAAGAGTTCGTTGTACCTAAGTCGATTCCGATTATTTTGCTCATATTGTTTAGTTATTTTTTATATTATTAATGATTTATTTTAAACTTTTACACATCATCAAAAATGATGCTACACCAGAATAGTCAATCTTTGTGCCAACATAAAAAAAATGACATCCAATAGATTTTAGATGTCAGGTTGTCAGATTATGATTAATGATTTGATTATTTATCGATAAAAAAGTCAGTTTATTGGTTGATAAAATGTCAGCGTTAAGTTATATACTTAAACTCAAACTTTATCTCAGTCTTAGTCTCAATCTCAATATTACCCAATCTTACTTCCGTTTTCAACTTTTCGTTCGGGATTCAAGAGAATAACATCATTATTATTTCCATAAACGCCCATCACGAGACATTCGCTCATAAAAGTGGCAATTTGTTTTTTCGGAAAGTTAACCACAGCCATTATTTGTTTTCCAATCAATTCTTCTTTGTTATAAAGCGATGTAATTTGTGCCGAACTTTTCTTGATTCCTAACGGACCAAAATCAATTTCTAACTGATAAGCAGGATTTCTTGCTTTCGGAAAATTATTTGCACTGATAATTGTCCCAATTCTCATATCAACTTTCTCGAAATCTTGCCAAGAAATTGTTTCAGTATTATTTTCAGGTTTTGGTTCTTCTTTTAGTTTATTCTCTTTATCGTAAATCGTTTGCAGAATTTTTTCTAAATCAGTTTTTTCATTCGCATATTTCGTTTTCATGTTATCTGGCATTCGGTTATAATACGTCAACGCTTTTTCGCCAAATTGTTTGATGTAAAAATTAGTCAATGGAGGAACGTTTGGAAATTGTTTATGAAAAATCATTTCTGTATACGCTTGCCATTCGCGTTCTTCTCGCAATTCAATTTGATTTTCGCCCGAACGCTGAAAAACATGTACCATTTCGTGCATCAAAACATTGGAAAGTAATACTAAATCAAAATCAAGAATATTACGCGGAACACGAATTGTAATTCCTGTTTTTTCTTCACCTTCTGCAGTCAATAAAAAACCTTTTGGATCGATTTCTTCTCGAAACGTAAAACCTGTAAAAGCATTATGTTTTAATTTCAATTCATCTAAAATTTCGTACAATGCTTCAACGATTAAGTGATTATTTTTTAAATAATTTATTCTTTCCTTAAATTTTTCTGTAATCATAGCTTTTTGGCTTATTTATCAAATATATAATCTTATTTTTGATATGTTTTAAAAATGACTATGAAGAAATTAGTACTATTACTTGGCTTGATCTCGATAACAACAAATGCACAAGTACTTAATAACAAACAAGAGTTTACGCGACAAGATTCGCTTCGCGGAACGAATAATGAATTCCGAAATTGGTGGGATGTTAAAAAATATAAAGTAAGTGTAGAACCAGATTATCAGTCAAAATCGATAAAAGGAAAAACGACAATTACGTTTGATAAAATTGCTCCTCAACAATCAGATTTATTGCAGATAGATTTACAAGATCCGATGATGGTTTCGGCTGTAAAATTGAATGGAAAGAAAATTTCTGATTTCAAACGTGATGGAAATGTTTATTTTATTAATGTCGGAAAAAATATCAAGAATACGTCGAATCAATTAGAATTAGAATACAATGGAAATCCTCGTGTTGCGGTGAGAGCACCTTGGGATGGTGGTTGGATTTTTGCGAAAGATGAAAAAGGTCGCGATTGGATGTCTGTTGCCGTGCAAGGTTTGGGTGCAAGTGCTTGGTTTCCGAACAAAGATTATTTAGGCGATGAACCAGATAATGGAATGGAATTGGAAATTATCACACCAAAAAATTTGGTAGGAGTTGGTAATGGACGATTAGTTTCTAAAAAAGAGAAAAATGGTAAAACAACTTCTACATGGAAAGTTGTTAATCCAATCAATAATTATAATATCATTCCTTATATCGGACATTATGTCAATTTCAAAGATACTTTCGAAGGCGAAAAAGGTAAATTGGATTTAGATTATTATGTGTTAGATTATAATATAGATAAAGCAAAATCGCAGTTTGAACAAGCAAAATTGATGTTGAAAAGTTTTGAATATTGGTTTGGACCTTATCCATTTTACGAAGATTCTTTCAAGATTGTAGAAGCTCCGCATTTGGGAATGGAACATCAATCTGGAATTGCGTACGGAAATAAATTCGAGAATGGTTATTTAGGTCGTGATTTATCAGGTTCTGGCTGGGGATTGAAATGGGATTTTATCATCGTTCATGAAGCTGGTCACGAATGGTTTGGGAATAATATTACCGAAAAGGATGTGGCAGATATGTGGATTCACGAAGCTTTTACGGCTTATTCGGAAACTTTGTTCACAGAAACTTATTATGGAAAAGAAGCTGCAAGCGAATATGTGCGTGGAACGAGAAAGGCAATCCAAAATGATATTCCAATTATCGGCGTGTATGGCGTAAACCAAGAGGGTAGTGGCGATATGTACTATAAAGGTGCAAATATGATTCACACGTTGAGAACTTGGATGAATAATGATGAAAAATTCAGACAAATGTTGCGTGGATTAAACAAAGAATTTTATCATCAAACTGTAACTACAGAGGAAATTGAAAATTATATTGCGAAGTTTTCTGGTTTAAATTTGAACGCTTTTTTCAATCAATATTTAAGAACAGTTAAAGTACCTACTTTAGAACTTAAACAAAATGGAAATAAAGTTGAATATAGATATACGAATGTGGTGGATGGATTTACGATGGCTTTGCGATTGAAAGATTCTGATATAACAATCAATCCTACGACTAATTGGCAAACAATTAATAATTCAACGATTACAAAAGCGATTGATGTAACAATTAATCCAAATTATTATATCGATTCACATATTATTTATTAAAACTAAATGAGATATTGAAACAAGTTCAATATGACAAGGAAAGTCAATCTGAACTTGTTTTCAGGTTCTCATCCAAAATGATTTATAAAATATTCCAAACAAATATCATCGGTTATTGAATGATGAAATTATAAATTTGTGACATGAAAAAATATATTGCATACGCAATCTTATCAGGATTATTATTAACAGCAGGTTGGCCATCGCATGGTTTTCCATTGTTATTATTTATAGGATTTGTACCCTTGATGTTAGCAGAACATCAAATCACGCAACGCGCAGAATTTAAGAAAAAAGGACGTAAAATTTTCGGACTTTCGTTTTTAGCTTTCTTTATTTGGAATGCGATTGTAATTTGGTGGTTGCATTATGCACAAGAAACGGACGCGAATGGAGATTTGTACAATTCGTGGAGCGCTTATTTGATTCCCGTTGTGGCGAATTCGTTGTTTATGTCAATTGTTTTTCAGTTGTATCATTTTGTCAAAACAAAAGCTGGTAATTTATATGGATTGGTTTTTCTTCCTGCGATTTGGATGAGTTTCGATAAACTAACCTTGAATTGGGAGTTGACTTGGCCTTGGTTTAATCTTGGAAATGGTTTTGCAAAATATTACGAATGGGTGCAATGGTACGAATACACAGGAACTTTTGGAGGTGCACTTTGGATTTGGTTAGTTAATATTACGGTATTCTATTATTTGACGGCTTATATTAATAAGAAAGAAATGAGATATCTAAATAAATTAGGTATTTACGCTGGATTATTAATTGCTGTGCCAATTGGTATTTCTTATATTATTTATGCGAATTACGAAGAAAAGGGAAAAGCACTTGATGTGTTAGTTCTTCAGCCAGATCTTGATCCATACAACGAAAAGTATATGAAAGATGGTTTGCAGATTTATGAAGAATTGAAACAATTGGCACTGAAAAATATTAAACCAAAAACTCAATTTGTTGTTGCACCAGAAACAGCCGTACCTGGATCATCTGCTTTGATTTTTGATAATATGTATGATGATTTAATTATACAAGACATTCAGCAATGGACAAAAACCAAAAAAGATTTACATTTTGTAACAGGAGCATCTATCATGCGAATTTATCCAATGCAATCTTTAGCATCGGAAACGGCATCTGTTATGAGAGATGGAATTACGTGGTACGACGCTTATAACTCAGCTTTGCAGATAAGTGGAAACGATTCGATAGAAGTTTATCACAAGAGTAAATTAGTACCTGGAGTAGAAATTTTTCCATATCGAAACATTTTAATGCCAATTATTGGAGAATTTATGCTTAACTTTGGCGGCACAACAAAAACGTTGGGGATTCAACCTCATCGTTCTGTTTTCAAGAATAAAACAAACAACGCTACTGTTGCTCCGGTTATATGTTACGAATCTATTTACGGGGACTATACAACAGAATATGTGAGAGAAGGCGCAAATGTTATATTCACAATGACCAACGATTCTTGGTGGGGCTCTACCGATGGTCATCGTCAATTACTATTATATGGTAATTTGAGAGCTATTGAAAATAGACGCGCTATCGTTAGATCTGCAAATTCAGGTATTTCGGCTTTCGTTAATCAGCGAGGAGATATAATGAAGTCTTTACCATATGGAGAGCAGGGTGCCTTAAATGGTACAATTTTAATGAATAGTGAATTAACGTTTTATACAAAATATGGCGATGTAATCGCGAGAATAGCGCTGTTGGTAATGGGAATTATCTTGGCTTATACTCTTGCGCAGAAGTTGTTATATAAACAAAATAAGAAAAAAATATAAAATTAATAACCTAAAGAGTTGTATAAGTAATATATAATTTGTTACTTTGCACTCCGTTTAAAATAGGACAATACAAAATAAGATGTCAAAAATTTGTCAAATTACAGGTAAGAAGAGATTAGTGGGAAACAATGTTTCTCATGCTAATAATAAAACAAAACGCACTTTTGAAGTGAATTTGTTCAAAAAGAGATTTTTTATGCCAGAAACTGGTGAGTGGATTACATTAAGAGTTTCTGCACACGGTTTAAAAACAATCAACAAATTAGGAGTTGATGAGGCTGTTAAACGTGCACGTAAAGAAGGTTTAATCAAATAATTTAAGACACCATGGCAAAAAAAGGAAACAGAGTACAGGTTATTTTAGAATGTACAGAGCATAAAGAAAGTGGTATGCCAGGAATGTCTCGTTATATCACAACTAAAAACAAAAAAAATACTCCAGATCGTATTGAGTTGAAAAAATACAACGCAGTATTGAAAAAGTATACAATTCACAAGGAGATTAAATAATAAAATTTTAGACGATGGCAAAGAAAACGGTAGCAACCCTACAAACTGGGTCTAAAAAAATGACCAAAGTTATCAAAATGGTAAAATCTCCAAAATCTGGAGCTTACGTATTTGTTGAAAAAGTAGTTAACGCTGATGAAGCAGATTCTTTCTTCACGAAATAATCAAATCATCTCCTTAACAAAAAATATTTAAGGTTAATTGAGCTGCCTCGTTTTCAGGGCGGCTTTTTTATTTCCTTATATTTTATGTATCTTCGTACAAAATTTTAAGAAATTTAGCTTATTAATGAGTTGGTTCAAAAAGATATTAGGTAAAGAAAGCAAAGAAAAATTAGATGAAGGATTAGAAAAATCTAAAACTTCTCTATTCGATAAAATCAGTCGCGCTGTAGTAGGTAAATCTAAAGTAGACGATGAGGTTTTAGATGATTTAGAAGAAGTATTGATTTCTTCTGATGTCGGTGTTGAAACAACGATCAAAATTATTCGTCGAATAGAAGAACGTGTAGAACGTGATAAATATGTTTCGACTTCTGAGTTAGATTTAATTCTTCGCGAAGAAATTGCAGGCTTACTTTCCGAAAATAATATAGAAGATACAAACGGTTTTTCGATTCCGAAGAAAGATGTACCATACGTTATTATGGTGGTCGGAGTAAATGGAGTTGGTAAAACAACTACGATTGGTAAATTGGCTTCTCAGTTCAAATCACAAGGACTTAAAGTGGTTCTGGGAGCAGCTGATACGTTTCGTGCGGCGGCTGTAGATCAATTAGTAATTTGGTCGGAGCGTGCAGGTGTACCAATTGTAAAACAAGCAATGGGTTCTGATCCTGCTTCGGTTGCATTTGATACCATTCAGTCGGCAGTTGCGCAAAATGCAGATGTTGTTTTGATTGATACTGCAGGACGTTTGCACAACAAAATTAACTTGATGAACGAGTTGACAAAAATAAAACGTGTGATGCAAAAGGTAATTCCAGATGCGCCTCACGAAGTTTTATTAGTGTTAGATGGTTCTACAGGTCAAAATGCTTTTGAGCAAGCAAAACAATTTACACAAGCAACAGAAGTTTCTTCTTTAGCGGTTACAAAATTAGATGGAACAGCAAAAGGAGGAGTGGTAATTGGAATTTCAGATCAATTTAAGATTCCAGTTAAATACATTGGTGTTGGTGAAGGAATCAATGACTTGCAAGTTTTCAATAAAATGGAGTTTGTCGATTCTTTCTTCAAACGAAATAATTAAGAAATTTAATTCCTATAAAAATATAAATCCTTCAAGTTTTTCTTGAAGGATTTTTTTATGATATAGTTTTAATAAATCACCTTAATATATTCTTTATAAAACTTTTTGCTTTTGTTTTCTTTTTTCGAAATTGTTTTTAGAAACTCGTTTAAATATTCTCTAAAAGGAGAATCTTTCGCTAAAGCATCTTGTTTTTTACTTGTCAAAACTTGAACGGTTCCGTACATTTCTTCATCATTTTCTACGCTCGATGCAATCAAAGTAAAGGTTTCATTGGCTTCATTAATGATATTTTTATTCGACCAAACTAACAACGGTTGATTTTTTTCGTTGTACAAAACATTGTCCCATTTTCCTAACCAATCATATAGCATTTTTTTTGCAACCAAAGGCGTTTGAAAACTTTCGACACGATATTCTGTCAACGAACGTTCAGCTTGTTCTTGCGCATATAATAAATTGAAACTTGTAAAAAGTGCGATAAAAAGAAATAATTTTTTCAAACTCAAAAATCTTGTTTAGCGTAAAGTTATCAAAAATAATTGCAATTCTTATGTAACTTATTTGTTCTTCATGCGTCATTTAAATATACACTAACTCTTAATAGAAGAATTAACCATGAAGAAATTTTTTGTACTTGCTGTTACATTGTCAGGAATTTTTGCTTTTGGACAAGACGAAAAGCAAGATTCAACGGACTATAATCCAATTGAAATAAAAGAAGTTTTAGTTCAATCGCAACGCAAAAAAATGTTTGCGGACAAAGCAGTTTATACGTTTGATAAAGAAGCGTTGGAAAAAGCGCGCTACGCAAAAGATTTGTTGAATACGTTACCTGAATTACAAGTTGATCCAATTTCGAATACAATACAGAGTACAAAAGGTGGAACGACTTTGTTGTTGATTAATGGAATTGAGGCAACAGATAATCAAATTCGTGCCGTGAAACCGCAAGATGTGGTGCGTGTAGAGTATTTTGATATTCCGCCAGCGCGTTATGCAAATCGTGCAGATCAGATAGTGAATTTGATTACACGAAATCCAGAAAATGGTTATGTGTACGGAGCTGATCTCACTTCGGCGTTTACAACAGGTTTTATAAATGGTTCTGCATATGCGAATTTTACGAAAGGAAAAAATAACTTTGGATTGGAGTATAACATCTATCTAAGAGATTATAAAGATCGTACTTCGATGAATATTTATGATTATAACTTAAATAATATTCATTATAGAACAGAAAATCAGCGCAACGAATATTTTGGGTATACGGATCAAACAATTGCATTACGATACACCAATTCGGATTCGGATAAATATGCTTTTCAAGCAAAGTTGGATATGAATATCAGTTCGAGTTTTGCTTATGCAAATGGAACAAGTTTGTTCTACCAAAATAGTTTATTAGAGAATCATTCAACCTACAAACATTCTAATTCTAATTATTCAAAACCAACATTAGATCTTTATTATTCGAGAAAATTAGGAAAGAAAGATGAGTTAAGTTTAAATGTTGTAGGATCAATGTATACAACCAAATCGATTGACGAAACGCGCGAATGGGAAACAATTTCTGGTGCAGAACAATATAATTATTTGACAAATTTAGAAGCCGATCAAAAAGGAATTGTAGGAGAAATAGCGCATACTCATAGTTTCGAGAAAGGAAAATTAAATTCTGGGTATCGAATTTCAAATAATTCAATTGATAATAAATTAGAAAACTTAAATGGTCCTTCGAATAATAAAGTAAATTATTTAGAACAATATATCTATTCTGAATATTCTGGAAAAGCGAAAAAGTTATCGTATCGTTTGGGTGTTGGATTAACGAATGTTCATAATAAGAATGAAGATACAAACACAGATACGTGGACGTTTACGCCAAAATTAGTATTGGGTTATGAATTAGCGAAGAATCAAACTTTACGTTTTTCGAGTTCGTATAAACCAACAAGTCCTTGGAATTCGGCATTGAGTAAAAACGTGATTCAGGTTGTGGAAAATATTACACAAGAAGGAAATCCGTATTTAACCATTCAGAAATCGTTTGGAAATAATTTGATTTATTCCTTCAATTCAAAATATTTTGATTTAAATACAAACGCATTTTATTATTATACAAAAGATCCGATCAATCAATTGTATTTGCAAAATATCATCAATGGAAATGTAGAAGGGTATAAATTAACGTACGAAAATGCTCAAAATTCGCAACGTTACGGTGTTCAAATTACAGGTTCTATCAAACCTTTTGGAACGGATATTTTAACGGTAAAAGTGAATGTAGCACCAGCAACAGAGCGTTTTAAAACGAAAGATGGTAGAATTTTGAAGAATGATTATATCGGAAATTATTTTGCATTATCATCTGTTTACAAAAACTTTCGTGTAGATTATCAATTTAATATTCCGTATTATACGCTGGGCGGAGCATTGTTGTACACACAAGAAAACATGAACCATGCTTTTGCGAGTTATAAATACAATAATTGGACTTTTTCTACTGGAATGTATTGGATCGGCATGCCGTCGACTTACAAGCAAAAAACGATGGACAAACAATATGTAGATTATTCTCGTGTTGGGAAAATTTGGGATAATAAATCGATGTTTGTTGTTGGTTTGAGCTTTGATTTTGCTACAGGTAAGAAAACAAATATCAACCGAAAATTAGAAAATGAAACTGCAGGAGCTGCAACGTTTTAATAAATAAACAAAAAGAGAAT
>NZ_DKSQ01000041.1:0-16704 GCF_002472765.1 Empedobacter sp. UBA7252 | reverse complement strand
CTAACATCTAACATCTAACATTTATAACTCCGCCAAAAATTTCAGCGTATCAATATTATCGGCGTAATCAGTTAATTTAGGAAATTGAGTTTGCCCAAATTCAACATAATTCGGATTATCTTTCATGTCATTTCCAACCACACATTGTATTTGATCTTCATTTTCGATCAAATAATTTTTAACATCATTTATATCTTTATAAACTTCAAAATTTACAACTGCAATTGGAGAATGTAAAGCTGTATCTTTTTTCATTAGAACAAAATTATTGTCTAAAAACTCATCTTTTCCTAATAAAAATATTGCACGATTATAATCGTAATTATTTGCGTATTTAGGATGATTAATCACATCGCCCCATGAAAAAATAGCTTCGAATATTTTTGGTAATTGGGCTTTATCTTTTACATAAAGTTTCGTTACATTTCGGCAACCTAATCCAAAATAAATAAATAAGTCGTTACCCAATTTTTTCAACTCTTCATCAGTTTCCGAACCATTTAATACAGCAACCGAAGTTCTATTTTTACGAATAATGTTAGGAACTTTACCAAAATATTGCTCAAAATAGCGTGCTGTGTTATTGCTTCCAGTTGCAATAACTGCATCATAATTTTCTAATTGTTCAACAGTTTGAATAATCAATTTGAAATTTTCATCAATCGAATACAAATATTTTATCGCTAATTTGATTAATTTATCATCTTTAGACGAAGTTTTAATCAAGGCATTATTTCCAGAAATAACAACAGAAAGCAAATCATGAAAACCAACCAAAGGTAAATTTCCTGCCATGATAATTCCAACATTTTTTGATGTTTCAGCAAATGGATAATCTTTCGTCCAAGCCAATAAATTTTCTTCCGTTAAAGCTTCTGCCCAACTTTTCAAGGCTAACGTAATATTATCTTTTGTAAACCAATTGTTGTAGGCTTCTGCATCGCTCACCGCATATTCAGCTTCTTCTTTCCAATTTACGAATTTTTCTGTCAGTTCCGCGTCTTTAATTGAATCATTATTTATAATAAAATTAAAAAACTGCCCCAATTCGTTAAATGCTGAAATCCTTTGTTCAAATGTCATTTTTTCTGAAAATTAAATGTAATTTTGTAGTTGCAAATGTAGGAAATAAAAAAACAGATACAATGGCTATAATTATTACAGATGAATGTATAAATTGTGGAGCTTGTGAGCCAGAATGTCCAAATAACGCGATTTATGAAGCTGCGGTAGATTGGAAATATTCTGATGGAACTTCTCTTAGCGGGACAATTGTAAACGTAGACGGCGCAACTTTTGACGCTGATGCGGTGCAAGATCCTGTGAGTGATGAGGTTTATTACATCGTTCCTGATAAATGTACTGAATGTAAAGGTTTCCACGAAGAACCACAATGTGCGGCAGTTTGTCCGGTGGATTGTTGTGTGCCTGATGATAACCACGTAGAAAGCGAGGAGCGCCTTTTGAGTAAAAAAGCGTTTATGCACTTAGAGTAAAATCGTCACAACTTTACATATAAAAACCTCTCAGAATTTGAGAGGTTTTTTAGTTTTTGGGCAATCCCTTCGGGCGGGCTTTTCGTTCCAATCTTTTTCTCAAACTTCGACTTCGCTCAGTTATCAAAAAAGGATTTCCACTTCAATCCCTATTGCATTTTATTAATTTTCGAAACTCGAAACTCGAGCTTCGAAATTCGTTTTTTTAAGAATATCTTCTCTTTCTAATCCAAAATCCAATTCCAGCCAATAAACCAATAATAGCAGTTGGAACAAGTAAATTAATCATTTGCCAAGTCGATTTTTCTTGTAAAACAGTTGTTTCACTTAACAACGGAATTTCTAATTTACGATTGCGTAAAGCCAAGAAATCAGTATCACCTAATAAATAATCCATTGCATTCATTATAAATGTTTGGTTGGCGTATGTTTTCGGTTTTCCATCTGGATTATCTGGACGAACCGAAAATTTATTTTCTCCTAATTGCATTGGAATTCCTCTCCATAAAGCATTTTTTAAAACATCTCCGTCCGAAATGACAATCATTTTACCATCGGTAGTTTTTGGCTTGAAATTCGGAAATTCTTTACGTTCGTAACGCGAAGCATAAGCCGAATTGAAATTACCTTCTAACAAAACTGCCATCGGAATTTTTCCCATTTTATATTCTTCAGGATTCTCGATTTCGACTTCATTTAATTGAATATAATTTAAAGCAGGTTTCAAACTTGATTGTTCAGAAGAACTTAATAAAACAGTTTGTTTGATATTTGGATTTTTCAGTAATTCGATCGGATTCGCAAATTGAAATAAAACAGGATCTATGGAACTTGTAATTGGGTTTTCTTCTCCTTTAATTCCTAACTCAAAATAAGGCCAATTGTAATAATTGTAACTTGTATTTCCTGCTGTTTCGCCATCTGCCAAAACAATTTGTGCACCATTCATATCTTTTATAACAGCCGGATGAATACGAACACCATAATTGAATAAGAAATCATTTAACTTTAAATCTCTTGGAAAAGCAACGATTTTTCCACTTCGGAAAATAGAGTCCATTTCAGCATCCACAGTTTCAACAGCCATCATCATTTTTCCTCCATTCATGATATATTGATCCAAAACCAATTTATCCATATCAGAAAAAGGTAATGTAGGTTTTGCTACAATCAAGGCATCAAAACGTTTCAAACTATCGAAATCAGAAGGCTGTAAAGAAAACGATTTGTTTGCAATTGGATTTAGATAAATCTCCACATCATATTTTTCTGACAAAGCAGAGCCTAACCCTTGAATATTTGCTTCAGGTAATTCGTCATGATGAACAATGAAACCAATACGCTTGCGCTCAAAATTGGTTGCTTTCTGAATTTTTTCGGCAAATAAATATTCTAATTTTTCAGTAGATGCTAATGCTAATTTTTCAAATGGAGTAGAAGGGTCATTCACTAAAACCTCCATATAAGTCGATTTGTCACCGTAAGTTAATTTTGCATACGGATAAACATTCAAAATTCCTTTGTCTGTTTTAATTGGAACTGGAGCTAATTTATTTTGCTCTAATTCGGCTTGTCCTAAATCTACAGGATCAACAAAAGAATAAGAAATATTACTATTTTTTTCGCGAAGTTCGTCTAATAAAAATTGAATTTCGTTCTTCAAAATTCTGTAATCACCTGTTAAATCTCCACCCAAAAGAATTTCAATTTTAAGCGGTTGTTTTACATTTTCTACTAACTTTTCGGTTGTAGAAGTTAACGTAAAACGTTTGTCTTTTGTCATGTCAATTCGCGTATAAAAAAATTGAGCAATGATAAAAAGCGCGATAAATGCGATGAAAGTAATTAGATGTTTTTTGTTTAATTTTTTCATGGCACTATTTTTTATTTTCAAGATTAACAATTGAAATTTGATTCAAGATTCCAATCAAAATCAAAAAGTAAAGTAAATCTCGTGTGTCAATAATTCCTTTCAAAAACTGGTTGTAATGTGTAAAACTTCCAATTTTTTGAACATAGAAATCCATCGAACCAAGTAAATTATATGACGCTAAACTTTCGAATCCATAAAAAATAATGAAGCAAAAGAAAACCGCCAAAACATAAGCCATTACTTGATTTTTGGTAATAGATGAAGTAAATAAACCAATTGCGGCGAATAAACTTCCTAGAAAGAAAAGTCCTAAATAACCAGAAAAAATTGTTCCGTAATCTAATTCTTGTTCGGGCATCAAAAATTCTTGCAACGTAATAGTGAACAAGAAAGTTGAAAGTAAACAAAAAACAACAACTGAAACGACTGCTAAATATTTGCCCCAAATAATTTGGTTATTTTTTATAGGTAGTGTGAATAACCACAATAGTGTTCCGTTTGCTTGCTCTTCTGCGATTAATTTCATCGTTAAAGCTGGAATCATGAATAGAAAAATCCAAGGTCCAACAAAGAAAAAACTACTTAAAGAAGCATTTCCAGTATTGAAAACATTGAATTCGTTATCAAAAAACCAAAGGAATAAAACCGAAACGATAACAAATGTTGCGGTTGCTAAATAAGCGTTGAAGCCTAAATAAAAATTGGAAAACTCTTTTTTGAAGATTGTCCACATGTTATTTTTTATTATTACGATTAATTAAACGCACAATAAGCATAAGTAGTATACCACAACCAAAGAAACTGACAATCGACCAATACCAATTTTGACCAAAATCTGTTTTTTGAATCACAGCAAACACGATAACAAATAATAAAATAGTCGCCAATTCGTTCATCATTCGCAATTGAACAGAAGTGTATTTGAAAACTTTATTTTGGATTTGTTTCAACGTTCGCCAGCACCAAAAATGATAAATTAATAAAACACTTATCATTCCTAATTTACTTTTCATCCACGGTATTTGTAATAAACCTTGATTTTTGTAAAGCATATTCAATCCCATTGTAATCAAAATAACCAAAGCAGGAGCGGTAATTACATTCCATAATTTTTTCTCCATGTAGGTATATTGATCCTGCAAAATTGATTTTTTTGGTTCTTCCATTTGTTGCGTTTCTGTATGATAAATCATCAAACGAACAATGTAAAATAAACCAGCAAAGTAACTTACCACGAAGATAACGTGTATTGCTTTGTATATTAAATAATTATAAGTCATATAGTTATTGTAAACTCTCTAATACTAAATTTTCTCAGCGTTAATTTTCAAATTCAATTGTAATTGTATCGTTTTTCTTTAATCCCATTAACTGATTTGCACCTCCTGATATTGTTGGATTACTCTTGTATAAAGTAACTTCTAAAAATCCTGCCGAATTAAACAAACACAATGTTCGTCCAAAAGCTTGCACTTCTTTGTTAAAATCTTGTACAACTTCGTTGTAATGCTCATAAATAACAGTAATATCGGTCATCGAGAAATCTTTCTGACGAAGCAAAATTTTATATTTTCTGTCTTGTGCAATTTCATCGAAAAAATCTTTCGAAATATTACTCACAACATTTCCAAAATGATCAATATAAATCACATTTCCTATGATATATTTATCATCGCGATAAATTGGTTTCAACTCATTCAATTGCTTCATTTCGGTACGTTTGTTCCCTAAAAGAGCAGGAACTCCGCCGCGCGCCAAGTGACATGCAACTGGTACAAAACAATTTTTCATTGGAAATAAACTGTCTATTCCTTCTGGATAAGCAGTGATTTCGTAAATTTCTTCTGGTTGATTTTTTTGGCAAATCAAGGATAAAATTCCATTATCTGCACAAATAAAATAATGATGATTGATTAATGCACAAATCGGCTTCTGATAAGGCGTACTTAAGGCATTAATTCCAATAATATGTATAGTTCCGTCGGGAAATTCTTCGTAAGAATTACGAATGATATAGGCAGCTTCAGATAAATCATAGGGATTAACATGATGCGAAATATCTACAATTGTAACATCGGCCAATTCTTTTAGAATTGCGCCTTTAACGCTAGAAACAAAGTAATCTTTGACTCCAAAATCCGATGTTAATGTAATAATTGCCACTATTCTCTAATAATTAGCAAATATATTGTTTATTATTCTTTATTTTTGTGTAAGTGAACCAAAAAAACAATCTCATTTGACAGAAATTAATATTGAATTAGCCGAAATTAATGCTCAAGATTTTTATGGTGCTAATAATGAACATCTAAAAAGAATCAAAGAATATTATCCAAAATTAAAGATTGTTGCTCGCGGAAGAGAGTTAACAGTATTTGGAAATGAAGATGTTCTGAAAGTATTTGACCAAAAAATGCAACGAGTAATTCAGCATATTCACAAATACAATCGACTATCTGATCGCGAACTCGAAATCATTATGACCGAAGATAATAATGAAATGCTTCAAATAAAAAAAGAAGACGAAATTATTGTACACGGTGTAAATGGTAAAATCATCAAACCTCAAACGCCTAATCAACAAAAGCTGGTACAAACTGTTTACAACAAAGACATGGTGTTTGCAATTGGGCCTGCTGGAACGGGAAAAACTTATACTGCTGTTGCGTTGGCGGTACAAGCGTTAAAGAACAAAGAAGTTCGCCGAATTATTATGACACGTCCTGCCGTAGAAGCTGGCGAGAATTTAGGTTTTTTACCAGGTGATATGAAAGATAAATTAGATCCATATTTACAACCTTTGTATGATGCGTTGAAAGATATGATTCCGTTCGAGAAACTTTCGTCTTATACCGAAAAAGGAGTGATAGAAGTAGCGCCTTTAGCATTTATGCGTGGTCGAACGTTGGATGGAGCTTTTGTAATTCTTGATGAAGCACAAAATACAACCTATGCTCAGATGAAAATGTTTTTGACGCGTATGGGAAAAAATTCTAAATTTATTATTACAGGAGATCCTGGTCAGGTTGATTTACCACCAAAACAAAAATCTGGTTTACGTGAAGCAATTAATATATTGAAAGATGTAAAAGATATCGGATTTATTTATTTGGATGATAAAGATGTTGTTCGACACAAAATTGTTCGCGAAGTCTTGAAAGCTTACAAAGTGAGTGAAGATAAAGAGCGAGAAAAAATAGATATTAAAAAATAAATCAAAAAGCCAATTGTTTCTAAGAACAATTGGCTTTTCGATTTAATATTTATGGCAGAATATTAAATTATTCTTTTAGTGGATTAGTTTTTAGAGTAAAACCTAAAATGTTAAATGCTAAACCTATTGGCAAAATCATTCCTGCAATTAAACTTATTCTATTAGAATCAGAAAATTCTAAGATTAATAAAATTGAAGTTAATATTAAAACTAATCCCGTTATATATAATATATTTTTCATTTTATTATAAATTGTAATTCAATCAAATATAATGATTTATTTCTAATTTTTGTAAAAAATATTCGATTCTAAAATCAAGTTCAGAAAGATAATTTTGATAATGCGAATCAAGTAAATGTCATTCCGATAAAAGGGGAAATCTGAAATAAACTTATAACTAACAACTCAACACTTAAAACTTTTTCACATCAACCAACCTTTTTGTAATTTGTTGCATCTAACTTACAAATCAAACAATATGAAAAAGTTATTTTCTTTTTTCTTTGTTTTTGTTGGAATGTTTTTTTCTACAAAAATAAATGCGCAAGATATTCGAATCGGATTTCCGCGTATCGAAATAGGTGAACGTCCAGACGAAAATTCTGTGAGTTTGCA
Organism: Empedobacter sp. UBA7252; assembly: GCF_002472765.1. Taxonomy (NCBI): domain Bacteria; kingdom Pseudomonadati; phylum Bacteroidota; class Flavobacteriia; order Flavobacteriales; family Weeksellaceae; genus Empedobacter; species Empedobacter sp. UBA7252. The sequence goes on along the minus strand of NZ_DKSQ01000041.1, from coordinate 9,505 downwards.
ATCGATGGATGTGCAAGTTGAGATTTTTGGAAATTTGGCCAAAACGACAACAACTTTAGTTTTTACAAATTCATCAAGTCGAAATCTCGAAGGGAATTTAGTTTTCCCTTTGCCCGAAAACACGACTGTTAGTGGATATGCAATTGATATTAATGGAAAACTTCGAAATGCGGTTCCTGTGACAAAAGCGCGTGCGGTTGAGGTTTTTGAAAGTATTCAGAAACAAAATGTCGATCCTGGAATCATCGAGAAAGTGGAAGGAAATAATTTCCGAACTCGTATTTCTCCGATTCCAGCAAAAGGTTCACGTACGATTCAGTTATCGTATTACCAAGAATTAAAATTGGATAAATCGTCGTATCAATATCATTTGCCGTTAGATTCTTCGAAGAAGATTGCGAAGTTTAGTTTGACAACGAGAGTGTACAATGCTGCTGGAAAACCACAATTGATTGAAACGCCAGATGGTTCGTTCAATTTTTCTGAAAATAGTAATATATATGAAGCGAATTTATCGAAAACAGATTTTACGCCTAAAAAATCATTAATTATTAATCTTCCAAAATCGCCGAATAATGTAGAATCTTTTGTTCAGAAAAATGTAGATGGTTCGGTTTATTTTTATGCGAATTTATTGGTTGATGCAAAATCTCAACCAAAAGTTTGGTCAAAAAATATTGGAATTATCTGGGATAATTCGTTGAGTGGTTTGAAACGAAATCATCAAAAAGAATTAGAATTTTTAGATAAAATTATTTCTCAACAAAAAAATCTAAATATTGAAGTTTCGTTATTGAATATTTCTTTGGAAAAATCGAGATTGTTTCAAATTAAAAATGGTGATTGGTCTGAATTGAAAAAATATTTGGAAAATGTGACATATGATGGAGGAACAAATTATGCGAAAATTCTTCCAACAAATCTGAAAGCAGACGAATATCTTTTGTTTTCGGACGGAATTTCATCTTTTGGTTCGAATATATTTAATATCGATAAACCTTTCTATACAATTGCGTCTTCGCCGACTTCCAATTATGGTGTTTTGAAAATGATTGCGCAAAAAGTTGGAGGAAAATTTATCAATCTAAATGAAAATTCTGTAGAAAATGCGTTCAAACAAATCAATGAAAGTTCGGTTCAATTCTTAGGAATTATCAATAATACAGCGGGAGAAGTTTACCCAATTTCGACAAATGATGTGAACAATGGAATTTCGATTGCGGGAATTTCTCAGTATCCTAATGCAAAATTAACGATGATGTTTGGACGAAACGGAAAAGTGGAATTCAACAAAGAATTGGATTTGAGTAAAGCAACTCAAAATCCTGAAATTAGTAAAATTTGGGCGCAAAGTAAAGTGAATTATTTGGAATTGAATCCAGAGCAAAATAAAACAGAGATAGAAGAAATTGGGAAACAATTTTCGATTGTAACATCGAACACAAGTTTGATTGTTTTAGAAAATGTTTCGGATTATGTAAAGTATAAAATCAATCCACCAGCGGAATTGCAAAGTGAATTTAATAAATTATCGAAGCAAGGTTTTGAACAAAAAGAAACTCGAAAAGCTGATTTGTTGAAAAATGCAATTGCAAAAGCAAAGGAATTGAAAGAGTGGTGGAAGAAAGATTTTAAATATGTAAAACCAAAATATCCAAAGCCTGTTACGGATTCTGCTAGTATTGATGATGTTTTAGAAGGTAGAGTACATGGAGTCCAAACCGAAACTGCGCAAGTCCAACATGTAATGCCAGAACCAAGAGCTATGGCTGCAATGGAAGTTAGAACTGAAGGAAGTCCAACTACAACATCTAATATGAGAATTAGAGGAGCGTCAAGTTTGAATAATTCTGTTGATAAAAAAATGAAAGATGTATCATCAGCTTCGGTTCCGGAAATTAAAATAGTCAATGTAAAATCGGATAAACAATACATGAAGTTGATAGAAGCGTCTAAAAATCCATATCAAACTTATTTAGATTTGAGAAAAGATTATGCCGAAACACCTGCGTATTATTTTGATGTGGCAACATTTTTCTTTCAGAAAAAAGAAAAAGAAACTGGTCTTAAAATTTTAAGCTCGATTGCAGATTTAGGTTTGGAAGATGCTGAATTGTATAAAATGTTAGCGTACAAATTGAAAGAAATTGAGGAGTATCAAACAGAATTATTTATCACGAAAAAAGTATTAGATTGGCGACCTTTTGATGCGCAAAGTTATAGAGATTATGCGTTGGCGTTACAAGATAATGAGCAATATCAATCGGCTTTAGAGCATTTATATAAAGTATTGACCAACGATTATTCGATAGAAATTGCTAATCGTGATCGAGATATTACGGAGATTATTGTTCCTGAAGTTAATAATTTGATTTCGCTTCATCGAAAAGAATTGAATTTATCGAAAATTAATAAAGATATCATTGTTGATATTCCGGTTGATATTCGTGTGGTGATGAATTGGAATAAAGATATGACCGATATTGATTTGTGGGTGACGGATCCAAATGGCGAGAAATGTTTTTACGGACATCGTACAACTGCGATTGGTGGACGAATGAGTGAGGATGTGACGCAAGGTTTCGGACCAGAACAATTTATGTTAAAAAAAGCGATCAAAGGAAAATATAAAATAGAAACGAATTTTTTCGGAGAAAGACAAATGAGTATTTCAGGGCCAACAACTATTTCGGCAGAGATTTACTTGATGTATAGCTCAGGAAAACAAGTGAAGAAAATGATTACTTTCCAGAATAACAAGCCAAATTCTGGCGGCGAAGGAATTTTGGTTGGTGAATTTGAATTTTAGTAAATGGAAAAGGAATCTTGAAAGAGATTCCTTTTTTTTGCATAACGCATAATTCATCATTCATCATTAATAATTAAACTCACATCCACTGATTTCGATCCAAACTTCTATACTGAATAGCTTCACTAATATGTTTTGAAAGAATAGTTTCAGAATTATCTAAATCTGCAATTGTTCGTCCAACCCTAATAATTCGATCATACGCACGAGCAGAAAGATTTAATTTTTCCATAACAACTTTGATTAAATGCTTCGAATGATCATCTAAATCACAAAAAGTATCCAACTCTTTTGGTCCCATTTGCGAGTTGTAATGGACTTTTGTATTTTCAAATCGTTTGGTCTGGATATTTCTTGCATTAATGACACGTTCACGAATCACAGCACTTTTTTCGCCACGACGTTCTTGCGACAAATCATCAAACGGAACAGGATTCACTTCGATATGTAAATCAATTCGGTCCAAAAGTGGTCCAGAAATTTTATTCATATAACGTTGCATTTCCGCTAAAGAGGAAGTGTTGTTTGGATCATCCATAAAATAACCGCTCGGACTTGGATTCATAGAAGCTACTAACATAAAACTCGCAGGATAATTCACAGTGAATTTTGCCCTCGAAATTGTGACTTCTCGATCTTCCAAAGGTTGACGCATAACTTCTAAAACAGTTCGCTTAAATTCGGGTAATTCATCCAAAAACAAAACACCATTATGCGCCAAAGAAATTTCTCCAGGTTGTGGATAAGAACCACCGCCGACTAAGGCGACATCCGATATAGAATGATGTGGACTAGAAAAAGGACGACTTACAATTAATGATTTGTTAGATAATTTTCCAGCAACGCTATGAATTTTTGTTGTTTCGAGCGCTTCTTGTACGGTCATTTTCGGAAGAATTGAAGCAATTCGTTTGGCTAACATTGTTTTTCCACTTCCTGGAGGACCGATCAAAATAATGTTATGTCCTCCTGCAGCAGCGATTTCCATCGCACGTTTTACATTTTCTTGACCTTTTACATCAGCAAAATCGAAAGGATAATTATTCATTTCACTAAAAAAATAATCATCTAAATTAACTTGATGAGGTTGTAAAATGATTTCTTCGTTAAAATAATCAACAACTTCTCTGATGTTATTAACCGCAAAAACATCGATTCCTTCTACAACAGCTGCTTCGTCTGCATTTTGTTTGGGTAAAATAATTCCTTCGAAACCTTCTTCTTTTGCTTGTATTGCAATCGGCAATGCACCTTTTATAGGTCGAAGTGAACCATCTAGCGATAATTCGCCCATCATTATAAATTTATGGAGTTGTTCAGAATTTACTTGCTCCGAAGCTGCTAAAATTCCAATTGCGATTGGTAAATCATAGGCAGAACCTTCTTTTTGTAAATCTGCTGGCGCCATATTAATCGTGATTTTTTTACCAGGTAATTTCAAATTAGAATTTTTTAGTGCAGCATTTATCCTAAAATTACTTTCTTTTATTGCGCTATCGGGCAAACCAACCAAATGATACCCGACACCTTGATCAATATTAACTTCCACAATAATTGTTTTTGCGGAAACTCCGAAAATAGCACTTGCAAAAATTTTCACTAACATAAAATATTTTTTTATAAATTTACTTCCTTTTTCTATTGAATAAAATAGCTGAGAGGATTTAAGTATTTAATAATTAATTAAATAATACACTTTGGTGTAAATTCTATATGAAAAAAGAAAAATATTCTTTTGAATTTGAACGATTCGAGAGTAAATCTGAGCTTGCAGCAGAACAAAAAAAAGTAGTAGAAGAGGCTTATGATATTTCGTTGAATGCATATGCGCCTTATTCTAATTTCAATGTTGGTGCATCTGTTCAATTAGAAAATGGAGAAATTTTTTCGAGTTCAAATCAAGAAAATGCTTCGTATCCAGTCGGAACTTGTGCCGAAAGAGGTTTATTGGCTTATGTAAATGCAAACTTCCCAAATATTAAGATTGAAAAATTGGCTGTTTCTACGCCAAATGTCAATTATCCATTGCCTCCATGCGGGATGTGTCGACAATATATTTTAGAGATTGAAAAGAAACAATCGCAACCAATCGAAATTATTTTATCTGGAAAAGAAGGTGATGTTTTGGTGATAAATTCTGCTAAAGATTTGCTTCCATTACATTTTACTGACGAATTTTTAGGGTAGCAATTTTGTACACTAAATAGATTAGTTTAAATTTGTTCCAACGGAATTGTGCAATTATGGAAAAATTAACGCAAGAAACGTACCTACAATGGTATCGTGATATGACTTTTTGGCGTCGCTTCGAAGATAAGTGTCGTTCATTATATTTAAAGCAAAAAATTAGAGGTTTCTTACATTTATACAATGGTCAAGAAGCTTTACCAGCCGGTTTTATTCATGCAATGAAACCTGGTGTAGATCATGTGATTACTGCTTATCGTTGTCACGTTTGGCCTATGGCTTTGGGTGTAGACCCAAAACGTATTTTGGCTGAATTATGTGGTAAAGAAACAGGAACTTCTCATGGTTTAGGAGGATCTATGCACGTTTTCAGTAAAGAGCATAATTTTTATGGTGGACACGGAATCGTTGGTGGGCAAATTCCATTAGGAGCAGGAATCGCTTTTGGTGATAAATTCTTTAATCGCGATGGTGTTACAATCTGTTTAATGGGAGATGGCGCAACTCGTCAAGGTACATTACATGAAACATTTAACATGGCGATGAACTGGAAATTACCAGTTGTTTTTGTTTGCGAAAACAATCAATACGCTATGGGAACTTCTGTTTCTCGTACTGCTAACCACGAAGATATTTGGAAATTAGGTTTAGGATACGAAATGCCTTGTATGCCTGTAGATGGTATGGATCCTGTAAAAGTTGCAGAAGCAGCTTACGAAGCTATTGAAAGAGCGCGTCGTGGAGATGGACCAACTTTCTTAGATGTACGTACATATCGTTATAGAGGTCACTCTATGTCTGATGCTGAGCCTTATCGTACAAAAGAAGAGGTGGAAGAGTACAAACAAGAAGATCCAATCTTGAATGTTGAGAATCATATCTTAGTAAACAATTGGGCAACTAAAGAACAATTAGATGCAATTATTGATGAAGTAAAAGTGATGGTAGAAGAATGTGCAGAATTTGCAGAAAACTCTAACTATCCAGAAGAACACGTAATGTATGATTATATCTATTCAGAAGAAAATTATCCATTCTTAGATAAAATCGAAAACAACTAAAAACCATGGCAGAAATTATTACAATGCCTCGCTTAAGCGATACAATGGAAGAAGGAACTGTTGTAAAATGGCACAAAAATGTAGGAGATAAAATTGCTGAGGGTGATATCTTAGCAGAAATCGAAACAGATAAAGCAATCCAAGAATTCGAATCAGAATTTGATGGAGTATTATTATATCAAGGTGTTGCAGAAGGAGTGTCAACAAATGTTGATGAAGTTTTAGCAATCATCGGAAATGAAGGAGAAGATATTTCAGGTTTAATCGGGGGTGGAGCAAAAGTTACGACTGAAGTTAAAGAAGAAAAATCAACTCCCAGCGAAACAAAAACAGAAGAAGCAAAACCTGTTGCAGAAATTCCTGCAAATGTGGAAGTAATTACAATGCCTCGTCTTTCTGATACAATGGAAGAAGGAACTGTAGTTGTTTGGCACAAAAATGTTGGAGATCAAGTTGCGGAAGGTGATATTTTAGCAGAAATTGAAACAGATAAAGCAGTGCAAGAATTCGAATCAGAATTTGATGGTGTTTTATTATATCAAGGAGCTAAAGTGAACGAGCCTGCACCAGTAGATTCTGTTTTAGCAATTATTGGTGAAGCTGGTACTGACGTTTCTGCAATTGTAGCAAACGGAGGTAAAGTTGCTGCACCAGCAGTTTCTACAGAAGTTGTTGATGACGAAAAACCAGTAGTTGTACAATTAGATGTAAATAATAAGGTTGAAGAAACTTCTTCTTCTGATCGTATTTTTGCATCGCCATTAGCAAAAACAATTGCAAAAGATAAAGGAATTAATTTAGCAGAGGTGAAAGGTTCTGGTGATAATGGACGTATCGTGAAAAAAGATATCGAAAATTATCAACCATCTGCTCAACCAAAAGCGGAAGCAAAATCTGAATCAGTTAAACCAGCTCAAACTTTTGTTTCTGGAGAAGATAAAGTGATTCCAAATTCTCAAATGAGAAAAGTTATCGCTAAACGTTTGGCTGAATCTAAATTTACAGCTCCTCATTATTACTTAAATGTAGAGTTGGATATGGATAATGCGATTGCTGCGCGCAAACAATTAAACTCAGTGCCTGATACGAAAATTTCATTCAACGATATGATTGTGAAAGCATGTGCAATGGCTTTACGCAAACATCCAGCTGTTAATTCTACTTGGACAGATACAGAAATTATTCAACATGGAGATATCAATATCGGTGTGGCAGTTGCTGTAGAAGATGGTTTATTGGTTCCTGTTGTTAAAAATACAGATCAAAAATCATTTGCTCAAATTTCTGCTGAGGTCAAAGATTATGCAGGTCGTGCAAGAGATCGCAAATTAAAAGCAGATGAAATGGAAAAATCAACATTCTCTGTTTCAAACTTAGGTATGTTTGGAATCGAATCATTCACATCGATTATCAATCAACCAAACTCTTGTATCCTATCAGTTGGTTCAATTATTCAAAAACCAGTTGTAAAAGACGGACAAGTTGTAGTTGGTAACACAATGAAATTATCTTTAGCTTGTGATCACAGAACAGTAGACGGAGCAACAGGTGCACAATTCTTACAAACATTAAGAATGTACATCGAAAATCCTGTTACAATGTTAGTGTAAGCTAAGATTTAATATATTTTTTTAAAGACCATTCATCGAATGGTCTTTTTTTTGTTATAGATTTTATGAATTTGTATCTTTAATCTCTAAAGTAATTAATTTAATGAAGCAACTAAAATTCTACTTTAATATTTTAAAACAGACAATTGTTGAATTTGGTGAGGACCGAATTATGAAATTGAGCGCTTCGTTAACTTATTACGCATTGTTTTCACTTTCACCATTAATTCTGATTGTAATTTCCAGTGCAAGTTTATTCTTTAAGAAAGATGCTATCGAAAACCGAATGTTTTATGAGCTTAAAAATATTGTTGGTCCAGATGTCGCTTTAGCTGTACAAAATTTTGTTACAAATTCTACCATTTCAGGAGATAGTTCGCTTGCTTTATATATAGGTATCGGAATTTTGATTTTTGGTTCTACAACAATGTTCACCGATATGCAAGATAGTCTCAATCTTATTTGGCGTGTCGAAGCAGTTCCTCGTAGAGCTTGGTTGAAATTTGTAATAAATAGAGGGCTTTCATTTTTGATTATCCTTTCATTAGGAATAGTTTTAATAGCAACAGTAATATTAAATAGTATATTAATGAGTTTTGGAGAAGAAATTTTCAGTCTTTTCGAACTCGATACCATTATGACGAAGACCACAGTTATTCTTCTTAATAATACATTGAGTATTTCAATCTCGATTTTGATATTTTATATTCTCTTCAAGATTCTTCCCGATGCACGTATCAAAGCAAAACAAGCTTTTGTAGGAGCGTTTTTTACGGCGATTCTATTCTTTATTGCAAAATATTTAATTGGTATTTATATCGCAAACTCCAAATATTCTACCATTTTTGGATCGGCAGGTTCGTTGGTTATTCTTTTGTTGTGGATTTATTATGTTGCAACAATTCTATATTTCGGCGCAAAATTCACAAAAGTATTTGCCGAAGCCAAAGGTTACCCTATTATTCCAAAACGAAATGCGAAGCTCAGAAAAGTATCGTTTATTGATTATCAACTCGATAAAAAAGATTATGAAAGTATAGATTAGTTACTAATTTATTTCGCTTCTCGAAACCTCTCCCGAGCCCATAACCCAAAAGTAGCCGCTGCCTATTTGTTTGATTCAGCAAATATTCACCGCCTAATCATTTCATACAGTGAAAATACAAAACTCGAGTGTAATGATTCACCATTTTTTTTCAACTCGAACTGTCAACAAAATTAAAACTCTTGAAAAACAATTGTACTTTTCGTCAGTTCGAGTGAAAATCTCTGATTTTAGTATCGGGAACTTAGACGAATTGCTGTCAACTTTCAACCGTCCAAAAAAAGTATTGTATACACTCTACTGCCACTATGTTGCCTTCATCCTGCCTTAAAGTAGGGAGTAAGCTGCAATTACGAATTGAGGATATGGCTGATTTTTTACAAAACTTAAATCAAAATTATGATTAAAAATATTAGTTTTACCCGTTGTGCATTTTGATTACTAAATAATAAAGTTGTTCATTTGATTGAAAATCAGTAAATTGTTTTAAGCACAAAACATTTACAATGAACAACTTACTTACAAATTATGAAAGAATATTATAAGTTCTACGAAAATATCCACAGATACACTTTTAATTTATCAACGTAGAAGACCTAAACTTTTTGATTTATAACTCATAAATCTTGTCTTAACAGCTAAATTTATGGGTATTGATAGTGAAAATCATTTATTTCGAAATCTTCCTAAAGCGCTAAGTTGTAAAATTGAGCGTAGTATTTACAATCGTAGAAAACGAAGATTATCAGAGCAAATTAATAGTATTCGACTTAAATTAGCGAAAGAATTTAAT
>NZ_DKSQ01000020.1:0-8344 GCF_002472765.1 Empedobacter sp. UBA7252 | reverse complement strand
ACGTTTAGGACGCAAGTGATGAAATATAAGAAATTTTGTAGTTGTTGATGCCACTCGTGAATTTCTTTTAGCCGAATTGGTTGTCCATTAATTTTAGAAACTTTTCCAACATAAGTGAGCAGATATCCACCATTGTTTTGTAGTTTTTTCTTTCTGTCAGTAAAATCTGAGAATTTATCCAAAATAATTCGAAAGTATCTATCAATTAACTCGATCCTATTACTAGAAATCTTCTGTCTATTTTCAGAATGCCTAACACGATCACCAATGTAACCTCTCAAATTAGGAATACAAAACATAATTTCTTGTACTGCGATAGAAGAGTCCCCTTCAATAAAACGGTTAACATAACCACGACATTGTCCCCTTTCACCTAGTGAAACTTCTGAAAGATTTACAACTCCTATATTCTCATTGTTAATTTTGAGTATTAAGTTTTTCATGTCAAAAAACATTAATTCTCCACCAGAGAATGTTCCATTGAATTTGACGCAAGGGTTTGGAAACCAAGTGAATTCTATACTCCCATTTACCAAACTTTCTTCAGTACCATTGGTAATTACGAATTCTCCGTGGTAAATTGGTAATGTTTCATTTGGCTGTTCCATGTTAATATAGGTGTCCAATTGAATGGGAATTTCATTTAAAACATTCTGTAAAGAATTTTCCATGTTATAATAGATTAAGAACGATAATATGCTTGCTTTATAAGGCTAAAAGTAATAAAAATTTTGGCTTACTAATTTTTGTATTCACCCTCTATATTAATTAACATTCAGGTTCATAGTGTTCTTCGTCTCTAATAGTAGTATGTCCTTGAATTTGAAAATATCCTTCTTCCGTAGGAATACTGACATCACAACATGGGGCAGCTCTATATGATTTTTCTGAACCTTTAAAACGATACATTCCAACTTTCTCACAATAGATTAAATTCTTTGCGACGTCTGTTATGAGTACAATATTCAATCCTTTTCTTTCACTTATAGCACTTGGATATATAAGCCCCAGAACCTTATAATTTGATTTATTTTTATAATACTCTCTCAAGGATGAAAATAAAGTTATGAGTATGAAGTAATTGTTATTATTTTCTGCTCGCTTACTACTTAATTCTGTATTATGTGCTTTCATATTTTATTGAATTATTCGCTAAAATTTCTTTTTTCAGGGAACCTTGTTAATAATTATAAAAATCATAATTAAATTATATTTTTCGATTTAACTCGTCCAATGATATACCAGTAAGTTTTAATAAACTAGTTAAAATATTTTGTGTCTTTTCGATGGAAACAGGTTGTGGTGCAATTGCCGAATAATAATAATTGTCAAATCCAACGAAGGCAGAATTTAAAGTAGCATTGTCAGGATTCTTGAAGAAACGATACTGAATATTATATGTAAATGTTTGATAAGAATTTAAGTGTGTTTTTAAGTCATTTATGTTTTGATTGGTTAACACCATGTCCAAGATTGTCTCTAGATTAATTAGGGCAAGCGGCATAATCGAAAACTTCTCACGGTATTTTTGCGGAATTATCTTTTTAAATTCGCCGTCTAAATATTGAGTGAGTCCTGTTAAACCGAAGTGATATTCATTAAATGTGATTATTGGATAGATTGTAATGTTACCAGTTTCTACTAAATTTTTTAACTCATTATCGAATTCAAAATTTAAATTATAGATTTTGGTAATTTGTTCTTTAATCTGTCCAATTCCTTTTTTACCGGTAAATCTATCATTGAAATATTTAAGTGTTTTATTGAAATCTGACTCATGCACAAGACTTTCTGGGAAAAAGTATGCCTTGTATTCGAACAAAAAGATCTTTCTATCTTTTCGAACATAACCGTCAGGTATGCCATCTGATTTATCATCAAAATGAATTTTATCAAAATCATTGCCTGCTAATAAAGTAATAATAGGTTTAAGACATTTAGCTTCTAATAAATCTCCTATTTCTTGGCTGTATTTATTGAAAGCTTTTTGCTGCAATAGTTTGTCTTCAGGTTTTAAACTAGTTTGGTGAAATAATTCGAAATAAGTACTTCTAAATGTTTTTTTACGAGCGAAATAATAATCTAATATAATGTAGCTATTTCTTTTTTGGTGAAAAAGTAATGGAGACTTTTTGAGGTCTCTAAGTTCTAAGGTACCCTTAATTTCAGAGTTAATACACTGACTTTTTAAATGCTTTGCAATATTTTTTTTTCTTACATTTAATAGTGTATATTTTCGAAAATGTTCCTTAGGTCTATAGGATTCTGTTGCTTTATTGATACTATTGAAGCTTGCAAGCAAATGACCTGGACTTTTGAACCCGAATTTGTTTAGATATTCTTTTAGATATATTAATAAGTTATTTTTAGCATATTCTAAAAGGCATGCCGATTTTAACATTTCAAAGACCATATTTCCTTTTTCCATTAGTTCGAATTGACTTAGGACAGGTTTCCAGCACAACCAAAATATGTATAATGGATTACTTTTCTCTATTTCTGAAAAATCTATTTTTAATAAATCTGAGTCATTAACTTCATCAATAATCTTAAGATATGCCTTAAAAAAAAGGTATTCGTTTTCTCGATCAGACTTTCTCGATTGAACAGAACGGTAATTGTTCAATTCTTTCAATATCATTGCTAAAAGATACCTTCTAAAAATTATACCTCCTTCAAATATTCCAGAAGCTGTTTTGTTGAAATAACGGAAAGAATCATTTAATTGCTGTTTTTGATCAAATGTAAAGTTTTTAGAAATTAAGGATATTAAACGTTTTTGGATATCCGCTATTGGTTCAGGACAAGTTAATTCGCCGTTTAACATTGAACATAAAATTATTATCGTTTCAGAATTGAGGTCTTTAACAAGTTCTTCATAACTTTCGTTGCTACCTTTAAAAATATCCTTATATCCCGGAATGGTAAATGTTTCTAACGACATGGTTTAATTAAAAAAGATATTCCGATTATTTTTTAAAAAATGGTTCGAAGTCTCTTGAAGTTTTTCCTGACTTTTATCTCTCTTTAAGTATTGGAAATACTCTTATGGTTAAAGCTGGAAAGATTCCAATTGTTTACTCTGAATATAGTAATTTTTATTCGGTCTGAAACTAACAATAATAATATTACATTATCACCACCCAGCGCAAGCGGATAATTTAGTTTATTTTTACTTCTTTCTCAACGATAATATTTTACTTTTCCTAGGAAAAGTACTTACCTCCTTTCTTTAGCATTTATTCTATTTATAAAAATGGTGTTGGAGAGAAATCTGTGGAGATCATTTTTAGTTTAGAAGGATTAGATATAAAGTTCTGTTTTTTCCATCTAGGAAATCACATTGTTTGTATGGGTCGAAATTGAGTTGGTCGAGATAACTTTATAGAGTGGAAATATTTCAATAATATTAGTCGAATAAGTATTGAAGGCCAATTGTATTTTTGATTTTAAAGTAGATCCATGAGAAATAGCATTTTCCTTTTATTAATTTTCCTGTTTTCGTGCAGCAAAGAAAATTCTGGCCAAACCTATATTACTCAGTTTGAGATCCAACCTGATATTGAGTACGTCGCACCTCATCCTCCAGCGAAACCAGACCAACCTAAGGATATACCAGCGCTAAAGGTGAGGGAGAGTAATAAAGAAGAGTATCATTTAGGTTTAGACGAGATTAGTGGTTTTGTTTTCGAAAAAGGAAACCGTTACAACTTAAAAGTTCAGATAACTATTTTGGCATCTCCGCCAATAGATGGAAATCCCAAAACCTACAAACTTATTGAAGTTATTTCTAAAGAACAGGTAACTAATGTGTCTTTTGATTAGTAAGATAAATTCTCCAATCTATAACCTATATCTTAAAGAAATCACTCTCCAAATCTCATAAGCGAAATCTTTATCTAAATCTGTATCTTCAAAACACCAACTTCCATTCTTTTTGATTATTTTTTGGACTATTCCATCCAATAAAATATCAATTTCTGATTCATCTTTTTTTATATCTCTTTTTAACAACTTTATTTGGTAGTCTAATGATTTATAAGTAATCCTAAAAATCTGTCCTTTGAAGGGGTCGAAAAGTTTTGAATCAATTGTATCTTCCATATAATAAACTAGTAATTCTAAATAAGTAAAAAATATCAAATTATCCTATTTTAAAAAATACCTTAAAACTACTTCTAAGCTTATACTTCATCTTCTTTTTTTCATTATATAAAATGAAAATTATATATCCCTTTATTTTTCATCGTGTCAATCGGCATGTTTGTATTGGTCGAAACTCTGTTCGTCGAGTTAATTTGGTGATTAATAAAATAAGGTTTAGAATTATCAATAATTAGGGAAGGAAGACCTTTTATAATTCGAAATGAAAGTATTTTAAATTACTGCTTTTTATTCCAACTGGATATCATTAGGGAGATATATTCGGTGATATTATAAAAGAAGAAGGGGAAAGTTTGGGTATGAATTGTCCAATTTTAAACTTTATATATTACCGATTATGAAAAAGAAACTAAATTGTATTGCTTTAATAGCAACATTTGTGGTTTTAATCACCTCCTGTTCCAAAGATCTCGTTCCTGGTGGAACTTCTGAACCCCTCTCTGGACTTAAAGGTCTGAAAACTTACACATTTAAACCTACGGAGATAAATCTTTCAAGTTTTGATACGGCCGGAATACGAGGCTTTTCAAAGAAAGGTAAACAAAATTCTCTTACATTTCTCAGAGACAGTATTTGGCCCAACAATGCCGGAAAAACTTCATTCTATGAGACCACAGATATTCCAGCAGTTCTTGAAGAAACGAGAAGAAAATTATATCTGGGTGCTATTCTAAAGGGGGAGACGGCAATTGATGTAGACAATGTGAATCCTGTTTTCATTCCAGTAACTTATAGAAACCCGATTACCATGTATGCTAATTTTCCTACTGACAGTATCTATAGGACTGTCATACCTTCGAAAATACAAGATCTTAGTTATCTACGTGCAGCATTGAGTTCGGCAGCAGGAAACCAGATCCAATCCTTTACTTACGAACAAAGTCAATTTAGAAAGACCGAGGAACTAAAAAAGTCTTTTGGAGCAAATTTGAATCTTGCTAAAATTTTAACCGTTAATTATCTGGATACCCTTGAAAATTCAACTGCTACAACAATCGTAAGGGCTGAATTTACGCAAGAGAACTTTTCCATCGCTATCGAACCTCCAATTTATGAGCCTTTTCTCAAGAGCAATTTTGACTACTCTATATTCAATGGAATCAGACCTGTAATTGTCAGTTCGGTAACTTACGGAAGAAAGGGGATTTTTATCATGGAGTCAGATTCCTCTTACAACGCGGTCAAAAAAACACTTAATGTCGCGCTAACATTATCCGCAGAAATGTTAAACGTCTCGTCGACTGACAGTCTAGGTCCATCATTTTCGGCAGCATTGAACTTGCGACTAACTAATGCGCAGAAAACTATAATAAATAATTCGCGGATGAAAGTGTATATTATCGGAGCTGATGGAAAGAGTATCGTTAAGGCAATAACAACCGGTCTAACAGGTTTTGCAGAGGTTTTGGCGGCAAATGGTGGCTTTACAAAAGATAGTCCAGGGGATATTCTTTATTACTCTTTAAATTATCTCGATGATTTTGCCACCTTTAGGAATCAGTTCAAGATTAATATTGCCAATTAGGTCATTTAAATATTATTTGGTATGAGAGTCAAAATAATCATAGCCATTTTTTTCCTCCTTTCATTTATAGGATGTAAAAAAGAAGAAATTCAAAACCCATCGTCTGCTGAAAAAGGCGATGGGAAACTGCTCTCGGAATATTTTAGCAAACTTCGTATTGCACCCTTGGATATTGTTGATCTGAGGAATAAAAATAAAGACATCAAAACAGTATTTGACCACAAGAAAACTGCCGGAATGATACATCTCCGGGACAGTGTATGGACAAATGGGGCTGGAACAAGCTCATTTTATGAATCTGATGAGATGGTCGTAACACCAGGAAATTTAAGTTATATTTATCCAGGCTCACTTTTAAAGGCCGCGTCAATTGCATCGGATCAATTTGAAACCTTTTCCGGTTATCAAACTGCACCGATCAGTGTCCAGTTGTCATTTCCTTCCAGTTTATCAATTGGAACTCTCTCTATTCCAAGTCTTTCAAATAGCCGGATATTTTTACGAAATGCACTTTTGGCGCCAGATTTTTCAGGTAATACGATACTCAATTACTCAGACTATTTTGCCGCATTTTCAAAATATGAGGAAGTGAAATATGCATTTGGCTATAATGTAAATCAGCATAAACTATTTTCTTCGACCAATACAAATTTTGATTCTTATTCAAGCGGAACCTACTATTCCACTAAATTCATGGCCAGTTATACGGTGGAAAATTTTACGTATACAATGTCTGATCCTGCTGCTAATGAGCTGATTGATATGGCTTCTATTCCTGCCAATGCATTTGATGGAATTTCTCCGGTATATATTAATTCCGTAACTTATGGTAGATTTGGATTATTGGTGCTTGAATCTGATAACAATAGTTATGAGATGAAAAGTGCTTTTGAAAAGATGGTAAAAAAGATTCTAAAAAAGACTACGGAATCATATACACAGGAAGAAACGAATCTTTTTGCCAGTTGCCGAATAACTATTTATTTGTTGGGTAGTACCATCGGCAATAATGTGATCCAGTTATTGATCAATCCAAGTCCTGATGGTGTATCTGATTTTATTGCACAGAACGTAGGTACATTTACAGCGAGTGATCCAGGTGTGCCTATTTACTATACTGCAAAATATCTAAAAGATAACTCGCCATTTAAAACGACCTTTAGAATTGACCATTAAATATATTTTATGATGATGAATACAACATATAGACAAAAGAGTTTAGGGATCTTAAGTGTATGTTTACTAATGGCATACTTCTTATTTTCATGTAAAAAAGATACCCCAGATGTTCCTGTGAAGAAAAATGAAAAATGGAGGACTGATGCTAAAACGGATAGTACGGGGAATCAATACTATGTGGTAAATACGCTGGACAATACTTTGGAGATCAGGGTCGATAATAAGGATGGAAAGACGATCTTTTCAGAAGTTTGCCCGACGATAGAAGCACGTGAGATTCCTGAAAACTCAAGTAAGCTTTTTACTTATTTAGTTGCACCCAGTAAATATATCAATGCCAATCATGCTACACTTTCATTAAGGATTGTGCTCGATAATCTTGATATACAAGAAAAATATATTCAGCTACTGGCTAATATAGATCTTGATAGTAAGAAATTTTATACCAAAAAGTATAAAGTCGAAGAACCCCTAGACTGGACTTATAAGGTTCTTGACAATCAATTGGTTCAGTGGTATGAAAATAGCTTATTGGTAAGAGAAGGTGCCGAAAAAGACCTTTACAGAGGTGGAGGAAATATGGGACTTGGACAGCGGGGAACTCAATTGGTATGTTACGAGCGGGATTTTTCAGTTCGCTATACCAAGGATATAGATGCTACTGATGCCTATTATCCTTCTGGTGGTTTATGGAAAGTCCCAATTAACAACTATGAATATATGATGTTCTTAGCTGAAGGAGTTGTGGCAAGAGTACAGATAGTTACTAGCGTTGAAGATAAATGGGCGGGAAAGCAGCCATTGATTTGGAAGGACAATCTAAAAGAGACAAATAACATTCCGGCAGATTACTCCATTAAAATCACCGATTATAATATTCAGAATAATGTGGTAAGTGCTAGTTATAGTATCTATGATGAAAAGGGGCAGTTAAAAGAGAAAAGAACCCGAAAATGGGCGATAGGTAATGGAATGCCTCTCGGTAGTTAATCTCCAAATAAATAGAATTTAAGGTTTGTAATAAAGATCTAAATTAATCAATAACACTTTTTTAAACCAATAAGCATCATGGTTCCTGTATGCCAGGGAGACCTATGCCCATATAATCTTAAAAGTATGAAAAGTAGAATGTATTATTTTTTGCAAAGGATCATTAAAGATTTTCCTTTTTTATTGATGCTATTCTTAGTGGCCAGTTGTTCTAAATTGGATTCCGATTTTAATGGTTCAAACGGTAAACAAGCATTGGATAGACTTAGAATACCGAAGCTCCAAGATTTTACGGTCAATACAACGTCTAATCCAGAAAATAATGTGTCTGGCAAAAGATCAGCAGGAGGGAAAAGAGCAGACATGACTACTCCACCTGATGAAGATAATCCATTTAAACCGAAAGCAGGAGCTTATAAAGATGGGCCGGGAACAACCGACCCCCCACTCAACGCTCCGCCTCGTGAGCCTGATATGCTCTATTTT
>NZ_DKSQ01000010.1:0-20005 GCF_002472765.1 Empedobacter sp. UBA7252 | reverse complement strand
AACGTTACGTTTTGCGCCTGTGTTTGCATCGCAAAAATAATTGGAATTGCAGTATAATAGATCTTCTTCACTTCTACTCTTTTTGAAAATTCAAAAGTAAAAGTGTAAGATTAAGGCGAGTTTTAAGTTAGATTAAAAGTAGATTAGAAAATGAGTTTAACAATCGTTCCTTTAGGTTTATTTGGAACAATTTCGATATCAATTTGATGAAGTGTAAAAATAATATTCGCCATCGAAAGTCCAATACCTTTTCCTTGAAAATCTTGCGTGTTTTTTCCTCGAAAAAAGTTTTGTTTAATTTGTTTGATATCGGTTTCTAAAATACCAATTCCCAAATCGGAAATATGAATTTGTAAACGATGATTGATTTCCAAAAACTGTACTAAAATCGGTTGATTGTTCGAATATTTTATCGCGTTACTTACTAAATTATTCAAAGCTACTTCTAATAATTTTTCGTTTCCTTGAATGGTTAACAATTGATTATTTTCGACTTGTAAATCCACATTTATACGTGCTTGATGATACAAAATAGCATTTTCAATCACTTGCCAAACTACCTCATCAATTCGAATTTGACTAAATTCAAAACTCGTTTTTGCACCCGAAAGCAACATCATTTGATCTAACGTTTCTTGCAAATCATTCGTATATTGTTTCAATTGCACAATCACGTTTTCATATTCTTCGAGCGTTCTTTTTTTATGATTAGTTACCTCTAAAGTCCCTAATAATGCTGTAATTGGAGTTCGTAATTCGTGCGAAACATAATCGATAAAATTCTTTTGTACATTAAAAGTTTGCGCTATTCGATCAATAAAATGATTGTAGGTTTTGATTAAATCTTCAATCTCCGCATACGATTTATTGAGCTTTAAAGGTTCAGTAAAATTCTTTGCATCACGCTCTTTTATTTGCTCAATAATTTTTGTAATCGGTTCATAAGCAATTACTCCTAAAAAATTAGAAAATAGATAAATAAAAATCAACCCAACCAATGAAACCGAAATCAAAATTTGAAGTAACGATTGCATTTGTTCGTTAAATTCTTGTTTAGATTCACGCGTGATTACAACAAAATCACCTTCATTATCACGATAAAAAATTCCGTTATAAAAGAAATCTTTACTTGTAAAAAAATCTGATTTATTGGCACGAATATTTTCTATAAAATTGGTTGAAATATCTTTATTAGACGACATATTTCCATTGTATTTTTTGTTGTTATGATCAACAATTAAAATATTTTTTCGGGAAATCGTCTTCTCTAATTGATTTTTGATATTATTATGTTCTAAAACAGGTAATTCGTCCTTTTCTAAATAATAAATAGAAGCCAAAAGTGTCTTATTCTGCAATGATTTGATCTCTTTTTTCTCCATTTCGGTATAAAAAGAAAAATAAATAATTGTAGAAACAATCAAAATAATGATACTAAAAATAATGACTGAATAAAGCGCTAATCGATGTTTTAACTTCATAATTTAAGCTTTAAACATATAACCAACGCCTTTTACTGTATGAATATATTTCATACCATTTTTCTCTATTTTATTACGCAAATACGAAATGTAAACATCCACAACATTGGTGTGATTATCGAATGTTATTCCCCAAACAGCATTTAAAATTTGGATACGAGTAACGGTTTTATCTATATTTTCGATTAAATAATTCAACAACTTAAATTCACGAGGAGAAAGCTCTGTTTCTTCTTGATTGACAAAAACTTTGTATTGATCCAAATCGATTTCTAAGTCATCAAAAATCAATTTATTTTCAGGAATTTCTTGTGAACGAAACTGATTACGACGCGTTAAAGCTTTGATTCGCGATAATAATTCGTCGAAATGAAATGGTTTTGTAATGTAATCATCTGCACCATAGTCCAAAGCCGAAACTTTATCTTGAACTGTATTTAATGCACTTAACATCAAAATTGGAGTGAATATTTTTTTGTAACGAAGTGTCTGTACAAGCTGAATTCCATCCATTTTTGGTAACATAATGTCACAAATAATCAAATCAAACTGAATCGTAAGAAATTCATCTAAAACAGTTTCCGCATCTTTACAAAGCGTAACCAAATGTCCATTTTCTTCTAATCCTTTGATTAAAAAATCGCTAATTCGCTTATCATCTTCGATTACTAAAATTTGCATATACTTTCCATTTTTCCAAAATTAATGAAATTGATCAAGATGAGATGAATATAGCAAATTTTCTAATTGGATTTTAATTTAAAAAGAACAAAATTCAATAAAAAACGAGCAATAAATTGCTCGTTTTTTATATTCAATAATTCGAAGTCTAATCTCCTTCTCCACTATTTTTCATCGCAGTCAAAAGATTATATGCTCCTTTCGAAACATAGACTTTTCCTGAATTTTGAGGAGATTTTATTTCAATCATTTTATTCGCAGAACCTCCTATTTCTACAAGAACTAATCGAAACTGATTTTTAGTTTGTCTTTCGAACACATAGTCTTTTCCTTCAAACTGAATTACAGCTTCTTCTGGTAAAACATTCGCGTCAAGCGAATTCACTTGCAATTCGATATTGAAATACATATTCGCTGTTAATCGCGTACCATTCGCATTCGTAATTCGTGCAAAAACATCAACCGTTCCATCTTCATTCACTTGATTTGAAATTGAGGTGATTTGCGCATCTAACTTTTGATCTGGTTTTGCATTGGTATAAGCTTTCAAAAATTGACCAATCTGAATGTTACTCAGATCCTTTTCAAATACTTTTACATTCAACAAAGAACGATCTGGATTAATAATTTCTAACATCGCATCTGCTGGCGAAATATATTGTCCTGTATTCGCAAAAACCTGACTCACCATTCCGCTAATCGGTGCATAAACATTGATGGTACGTCGGATATTACTCAACGAAACTGAGGAAGGATTGATATTCATTAATCTTAGTTTCTGTTCCAAGGAACTTTTCTTTACCATCAACGATTGACGTGTTGCTTTCGCTTGTTGCATCACTTTGTCACTTGCTGCTTGCTCTGCATTCAAATCCTTTTGACGAACATAATCTGCACTAGCCTGCTCTAACAAAGCTTTTGTTGTGAGATAATCTTCTTGCATTTGGATATACTGCGGATCTTCTAAAACCACCAAAACTTGTCCTTTATTGACATAATTTCCTGGAATTAGTGCAATTCGTTTCACATAACCACCAAAGGCATTGGTGATAGAAATAGTATTTTCTGGGGTTACTGCCGTCTTTGCATTTAGCCGAATAGTTGTAGGTAAATTCTGATGACGTAAAGAGGTTGTATCAATTTCAAAATTCTTTAATTGAGCATCTGTCAACTTTAAAATTGAAGTAGAAATAGTTGCTTTTTGCTCTACTTCAGGTTTTGTTTCTTCTTTGTTACAACTCATCACAACAAAAGATGTACAAAGCATTAAGATATATTTTTTCATATTATTGTGCAGTATAAAAAGTCATTGCGGCATAAGCCTGATTACGTAGATTCTTTGCTTCTAGAAACTTTGTTTTCACTTCGATGATTTGATTATTCAGAATCACCCAATCCAAAAAATTAATCTCTCCTTCTAGTAATTGACGATTAATTGTTTTTTGTAAATCATTCGCAGCAGGAAGTTGAGTTTGCTCAAAATCTCCTACTATTTCTTCGTAAGAGTTTACTTTATTTTTTAAAACATCAAAATCTTGTTGCAACTTCGATTGTTGTAAAGTATACGCTTGTTTTGCAAGATCAGTTTTAACTTTTGAGGCTTCAATTGACGAATTAATTCCTCTATTAAATAAAGGTAAGCCAACTCCTACTTGAAAAGAATTGTATCGATTTTGATCCAAATCAGAAAAGCTTTGATTTGAATATCCAACTGTTAAAACTGGAATTTTCTTTGATTTTTCTATTTCAGTTTCTAAAGTAGAAGTCTGAATATTTTCTTCAGCTAATTTTAACATTGGGTGTGTACCTGAAACAGATAATCCTGCAATTTCATTCCAATTTACACCATCTTTTGTTGGATAAATTTTGAATGATGAATTGGTTAAAAATTGAATTTGTCTTGATTCATTTTCTAATTCATTCTCAACTAATCTCAATTGATTTTGAATCGATTTCAATTGAATAATAGCTGTAGAAACCTCACTTCGGTTTGATTCACCTTTCTTCAAACGTAAATTTGCTTTCTTCAAAAACTCTTGGTAAATCAATTCATTTTCTTTCAATAAATCTTGTTGATATTCTGTATTTTGCATATTGACATACAGATTAGCTAATCGTTGTTTAATTTCAACTTTCGTCAATTGTTCATTTGCTTTAGAAGTACTGATCATTTGTTCGTTCAAAGCTTTTTGACGTTTAAAAACCACAGGAAATTGAAACGATTGCGAAATAGTAAACTTGTTATCAAATTCACCTGAATTCACTTGTCCAAATTCCGCAGCTATATCTAAAGGTGAAAGCGAACGATTGGCAAACACATTTTTCTCGTGATAAACAGTGGTCAATTCTGCTTGTTTAATTTCGAGGTTATTCGCGTCAGCTAACTTGACAACTTCATCAAAACTCATACGTTCTTGCGCATTAGCAGTTGTTCCAAACAAAGCTAGAACTAATAAAATAGCTGTAGGAATTGATTTATGACGAGTTGATTTCTTTTTAAAATGAATATTTTCGAACATAACATATAAAATTGGTAAAACAAATAAAGTAAGGAAAGTCGCGCCCATTAATCCTCCAATAACAACAGTTGCTAATGGACGTTGAACTTCTGCGCCCGAACCATTACTAAGAGCCATTGGTAAGAAACCTAAAGAGGCTACGGCAGCTGTCATTAGAACGGGACGAAGACGAGTTCGTGTTCCCATAATAACAATTCGAGTTGTATTTTTAATTCCGTTATCACGTAGACGATTGTATTCTGATATTAATACAATTCCGTTTAGAACGGCAATTCCAAAAAGTGCGATAAATCCAACTCCAGCACTAATACTAAAAGGCATATCTCGCGCAGCTAAGAATAGTATTCCACCGATTGAAGAAAGCGGAATGGCTGTATAAATTAATAAACTTTCTTTGATTGATTTGAATGCAAAAAATAACAAGACAAAAATCAAAACCAAGGCGACTGGAACAGCGATACCTAAACGAGCTTTAGCATGATTCAAATTTTCGAAAGCTCCACCATAGGTTGTATAATAACCTGTAGGAAGTTTTATTTGAGCATCAACTTTTTGTTGTAATTCTTGTACAACACTTTCTATGTCGCGTCCTTTTACGTTAAATCCAACAACAATTCTACGTTTTGCATCTTCGCGCTGAATTTGATTTGGCGTATTTTTATAATCTACTTTTGCTAATTGATTCAATGGAATCTGAATTCCAGAAGCAGTAGGAATCAATAAATTTCGAATATCTTCGATATTCTCGCGTTTGTCTTCTGCTAAACGAACCACCATATCAAAACGTTTTTCACCTTCGAAAACCATTCCAGTAGATTGTCCTGCAAAAGCCATATTAATAATTCGATTTGCTTCTCCAATACTCAATCCATATTGCGCTAATAAAGCACGATCAAATTCAATCACAACTTGTGGAATTCCATTAATTGGTTCGATATACAAATCTTGCGCTCCTTTTACAGTATTGATTATTTTTCCTAATTTCTCTGCATTATTGGCTAAACTATCTAAATTTTCACCAAATATTTTCACCACCACATCTTGTCGTGCTCCTGTCATTAATTCATTAAAACGCATCTGAACAGGAAATTGAAATCCCGTTGAAAGTCCTGGAACATCTTCCAAAGCTTTACTCATTTTATCCGATAATTCTGGAAAAGTTGTGGCAGAAGTCCATTCTTTTTTAGGTTTCAAAACAATAATCATATCTCCTGCATCCATTGGCATTGGCTCGGTAGGAATCTCTCCACTCCCAATTTTCGTGACAACCATTTCAACTTCAGGGAAACGATCTTTCAGTATTTTAGCTGCCTTATTTGTGTATTCTATTGTTGTCGTAATATTACTTCCTGGTAAAATACGCGCTTCTACAGCAAAATCTCCTTCTTCTAAGGCAGGAATAAATTCTCCACCTAAACGAGACATCACAAAAACAGCAATAGTGAAAAGTGAAAGTACAATTGCTAAAATAATAGTACGAACTTTTAAGGCTTTGATTAAATATTTCTGATGGAAAATCTCAATTTTAGCCATTACACGATCCGATAAATTTGGTTTCACTTTCTTCTTTTTACTTAAGAATAAGCTGGTCATCATCGGAACATAAGTCAACGAAAGAATAAATGCACCAATCAATGCGAAAGCAACTGTTTGCGCCATTGGTTTGAACATTTTTCCTTCTATTCCTTGTAAAGTAAAAATTGGTAAATAAACAATTAGAATAATAATTTGACCAAAAACAGCCGAATTCACCATTTTTTTAGCTGAAGAACCAACTGTTTGATCCATTTCTGTTTGTGTTAATTTGTTCTTCAACCCAAACTTTTTGTTGTGCGCTAACTGATGCATCGCCGCTTCTACAATAATCACAGCTCCGTCAACAATTAATCCGAAATCTAATGCGCCTAGACTCATCAAGTTTCCACCTACACCAAAAATATTCATCATAATAATCGCGAATAATAAGGCTAGAGGAATAACAGAAGCTACAATAAAACCAGCACGTAAATTTCCTAAGAAAAGCACTAAAATAAAGACAACGATTAAGGCTCCTTCAAGTAGATTTGTTTCAACCGTATGAATCGTATTGTCAACCATTTTTTTACGGTCTAAGAAAGGTTCAATAACAACTCCTTCAGGTAACGTCTTTTTGATCTCTTCGATACGTTGTTGTACATTCTTCACCACTTCGTTACTATTCGCTCCTTTCAACATCATAACAATTGCACCAGAAACCTCACCTGTATCGTTATATGTCATTGCACCATAGCGTGTAGCAAAACCAGTTTTTACATCTGCAACATCTCTCAATAAAATAGGTGTTCCGCTTTGCGAGCGTTTGACCAAAATATTTTCGATATCTTCTATTTTACCAATTAAACCTTCAGAACGGATGAATAAAGAAGTAGGACCTTTTTCGATATAAGCTCCACCTGTATTTTGATTATTCTCGCTTAGTGCATCAAATAAATCATTAATTGTCAGATTAAAAGATTGTAAACGTTGCGGATCAATCGCTATTTCGTATTGTTTCAATTTTCCACCGAAACTACTCACATCCGCTACTCCAGGAACGCCCAAAAGTTGACGACGAACAATCCAGTCTTGAATTGTTCTTAATTCAGTTTCATCATATTGATCTTCGTAACCTTCGGCAGGACGAACAACATATTGATAGATTTCCCCCAAACCTGTTGAAATTGGACCAAGTTGTGGTTCACCAATACCTTCTGGAATCTCATTTTGAACCTGAATCAAGCGTTCACTTACTTGTTGTCGCGCCCAATAAACATCTGTATTGTCATCAAAAACAATGGTTACCAATGACAATCCAAAACGAGAAAAACTACGAATTTCGGTAATTCCACCAATATTAGAATTAGCTTGTTCGATAGGAAAAGTCACCAAGCGTTCTATATCTTCTGCACTAAAAGAAGGCGCTACAGTGATAATTTGAACCTGATTAGATGTAATATCAGGTTGTGCATCAATGGGTAATTTTGTTGCATCGTAGATACCAAATACCAACAAAGCCAACGTAAACAAACCCACGATAAATTTATTCTTGATTGAAAAATCAATAATTTTATTTAACATCGTAAAATTGTATAGATTAAAAATGTGCTAAATACAAGTTGTAAATAGCTGAAATTGGATAAATTGAAAGAATCAATCTATCGTAAAATCTAAAAAAATTACGCTTGTTTTGGCGGTTGCCAAATAGAATCTAAATAATGAGTATATAAGAAATCTTCATCAAATGTTTTGATTGAAGTCGTAGAAATTTCTTTATCTAAATGTAAAACATCAAAGAGTTTTATGGGAGAGAAAAAAAAGTCGATATGAACAAACTCAACTTTCATGAAAGGTAATTTTTGGTCAGTTTCCCAATCCGCATCAACCTCATGTCCACCATAATGATGAACTAAAAAAGTTTTCATTTCATCCAAAAAATCTCCTCCTTTATCATGTTCAATAAAATGAGAAATAAACACAGGCAATTTATATAACTGACATAATTGAGTTGAAGTTGTTATATATAAAAAAATTAAAATTTTAGTTGCCCATCGTTTCACGACCCAAATGTACAGTCAATTTTGCTTTCTTTCAAATTTAATTAATGGAAAAATCTCGTTAAACTTACTTAGAAACCTCTTTCTTCGTAAATAAATGAGAAATTACTTCGAGTTTATCATGATCGAATAAACACAAACCTTCAACATAGAAAGGTGTAAAATGAAAACTTTGTTGATCTACGATTCCAAATTCTTTCAGTTTTGGTTCGTAAACGACAAAACCTGTACGCAAGAATGGTTTTTTAGAGACTTTATACAACACAATATCATTGGTAAATAATCGTCGATTTCGTTTATCCAATATATCTATTCCAATATCTATGGTATCAAATTGTAAAGCATTTTCGTGCCAAGAAAACTCGTTATAACCTTTAAAATAGGTCACTCCATCTATCTCCTTCGCAAAACCTTCTACTTTATTTTTGTTTCGTAATCGATAATATCCAATCGTTTTCATCTGGCAAATTTGCAATAAAAAAATTTAAAATAGAAACGAGCAATATTAAAATAGATGATTAAATTTATCATCCGAAAACAACTAACACAATGTACAAAATATATCCACAAAAAAGATACAATGAAACCTTAGCTTTGCTGAAACAATTTGCTCAACCTACTGATAAAATTCTTGATTTAGGAATCAAAAATCCTTTTACAGATGTGATGTTGGAAAATGGTTTTGATGTAAAAAATACAAATGGCGACGATTTGGACTATTATTATAAGGATTTGCAAAATTATGATGCTAACTTTGTAACGGCTTTAGAAATTTTAGAACATTTGGTAAATCCAATGGAAGTGCTAAGAAATTTGCCTGGAGATAAATTATTAGCTTCAATTCCGATGCGTTTGTGGTTTTCGCCTGCTTATCGTAATCAAAATGATGCGCGAGATGTACATTATCACGAATTTGAAGATTGGCAATTTGACATGTTAATGGAAAAAGCTGGATGGAATGTAATACATCGTCACAAATGGACGCATCCATCAAACAAACTGGGAATAAGACCCTTATTAAGAAGAATTACACCAAGATATTATGCTGTCTACGCAGAACGAAAAAAAGACTTTACTTACTAAATACTCTATTGTTATACCTGCACATAACGAAGAAGATTTTATTGCGATTACGCTAAATTCTCTCGTTAATCAAACTGTTTTACCATATGAAGTGATTGTTGTAAATGATCATTCAACCGATAAAACACAACAAATTGTAGAAGAATTTACAGCTAAATATCCGTTCATCAAATTAAGAAATATCTTATCAAAAGGTGAACATCAGCCAGGAAGCAAAGTGATACAAGCTTTCTTGAAAGGTTACGAAATCATTGATCCTAATTATGATATTATTGTTAAATTGGATGCTGATTTAGATATTCCTTTCAATTATTTTGAGACTATTTTAACTCATTTTAATCATGAGGAAGATATTGCAATGGTTGGTGGTTTTGCGTATATTGATAAGGACGGAAAATGGATTCTTGAAAATCTGACAGATAAAGACCATATTCGTGGCGCATTTAAGGCGTATAGAAAAAATTGTTACGAAAAAATTGGTGGATTACGCGCACATATGGGTTGGGATACAGTAGACGAATTGTTGTGTAAATATTATGGTTGGAAAGTTGTTACAGACGAATCTTTACACATCAAACATCTAAAACCAACTGGCGCGAGTTACAATAAATCGGCGCTTTACAAACAAGGTGCGGCTTATTATGCATTAGGTTATGGATTTTGGATTACATTAATTGCTGGCACAAAATTGGCTTTACGTAAAAAGAAACCCACATATATTTTGTATTATTTGAAAGGTTTTTTTGAAGCTAAAATTAATGGTACAAAAAAAATGGTAAATCGAGATCAAGAAAAATTCATCCGAAATTATCGTTGGTCGAAAATGAAACAAAAAATAAAAGGTTAAATCTAACATGCGATATTGGTTAACATACACACTATTTATATTTCCATTCATCAGCTTTGCACAAAATAAGTTGATTACTGGTTCTGTGGTTGTAGACGAAGGAAACGATTATATTTCCTCAGTTTCTGGTGCTCGTATAGAAAATCTGACGTCAGAAAGTAAGACATGTACAAGCTCTTCGGGTTATTATTCTATCCAAGCAAATGTTGGCGATACAATTTTGTTTGAAGCAGATTTTTTGATTCCAAGAAAAATTGTAGTCAATCAAAATATTTACAACAAAGGTTTTTTACAAGCACATTTGGATATTGAAACAATTGAATTGAGTGGTGCTACAATTGGTAAAGGCCCTTTACAACCTAAATATCACAAGGATAATAAAACAGATTTGTACGATAAAATGGGACTTGATCAACGTTTACGAGATTTAGAACCTAAAAGAGATATTGCAAAATTCAAGCCAATGGATGTTTTAAATCCTGTTCGATTGATTGGTCATATGAATGGATTTTATCGTGAGCAACGTCGTGTACGTAATTACGAAACAAAACTTTCTCTCGTTCAAGAAGTTAAACATTATTATCCTACAGATTTTTATACAAATCAATTACAAATTCCTGAATATAAAATAGAAGAATTTTTATATTATGTTAATGCGCGTTATCCGCTTCAAGAAAAAGTTTTGAGCAGACAATTTGGTACGATAATGATTGATTTAGAATCTTATGCGAAAGATTATTTGAATGAATTAAATCAAAACAAAAATCAATAATTCTTAATAGATTTTTAAAATTTAGCCAATAAACGTTAACAAAATTGATGCTAATTTATTAAGACTTATCTTCGTACAAATAATTAAACGTATAATCACGAACAATTGAAATCACTATTTACCATTCTAATATTGCTGTTGTCGAATTTTATTTTCGCACAAGAAAAATGGATTCAGGGAAACATTATCATTGATGATTCTGACGATACAGCAGAAGGAGTTTACGTTACAAATCTGAGAACAAATCATACAACAATTTCTAATTTTACAGGAACTTTTCTTATTCAAGCAAAAGTAAATGACACGCTAAAAATACAATCTGATTGGTACGAAAATCGACTAATTATCTTAAGACCAAATTTGTTCAATAAACAAACAATTGTAGTGCATTTAGCTGTACAGACAATTCAATTGAATACCGCATATATTGGTCAAAAATTGACAGGAATTCTTGAAAAAGATGTCAAAAATGGAAAAAAAGCTGATGTTGTAACAAAACTTTATAAAAGTCTTGGTGTTAATCCTGATATCAAACCTATAAAAGACACATCTTCGTTGAAAGCTGGATTTTTGAGTGGAGATATTACGTTGACGAGATTGGATATTGGGCGTATTTATGATGTTTTTTCTGGTAAAGCCAAACAACGAAAAGCATTGCTTGATTATGAAGATAAATACGATAAAATTACAAAAATTAAGAATTATTTTGGTGAAGATTATTTCACAAATGATTTAAAAATTCCGAAATTCAAAATCAGAGATTTCATTGAAAATGCATTAACAAATACCGAATCTAAAATAGAATTGAATGATGTAAATTATTTCAAATTACTTCAATTATTTAATTCTTACAGTAAAATATACCTCGACTTTTTATACGGAAAAGTACCAAATAATACGAAAATCATCAAAAAAGATACGATAGACGATTAAAAAAAGAGCTTGATAAATCAAGCTCTTTTTTTAGTTTTATAAGTTGTGTAAAATTAGTTTTTATAAGAAACCCATTTTATCATTTCTTTCACAGTTGGTTTTTTACCATAAATTAAAATCCCAATCCTATAGATTTTTCCAGCAATATAAACCATAAATATTGTACTGATTAACAGCAAAAATAAGGATAAAGCTAATTGCCAAATCGGAACATCGAACGGAATTCGAGTAATCATTGAGATGGGAGAAGTCAATGGAATCATTGATAACCAAAAAGCAACTGGACCATCAGGATTTTCGAAAGTTGTCATACTTCCGTAAAGTCCAATCATCATCGGAACTAAAGGAAAATATGTAAATTGTTGCGTATCTGTATCATTGTCAACCGCAGAACCAATTGCCGCAAAAACAGAGCTGTAGAACAAATATCCTAAGATAAAATAAGCAATAAAAGCAAAAATGATTAACGGATAATTAAACGTTAACAATACTTCGCTAATTTCTGTTACTTTTTGCATCATATCTGGATTAGTCTCAGCTAATTGTGCTTGATTCATCATTTGTTGCGACATATCCATTCTTGAAGCAGCAATTGTTGGAAATAAAATCAATAACCCCATTGTCATTCCAATCCATATAGCAAATTGCGTGACTGCAACCATTGTCGTTCCTAAGATTTTACCCATCATTAATTCGAAAGGTTTTACAGAAGAAATGATAATTTCTACAACGCGATTATTTTTTTCTTCAACCACAGAACGCATTACTTTTACACCATAAATCATCACAAACATGAAAATAATGTAAGTTAAAAACATCGATAATCCGATTTTTAACTCCATTCCTTTATCTTCTTTTCCGTCTGTAACGTTAAAAACATTCAGGTTAACACGTGCCTTAGAAGCTTCTAAAGCCGCTTTGTCAATACCAGATTTTGCCTGTTTTTCTTTTTCTATTTTATCACTAATCGTTCTCGAAAGTTTTTCTCGATCAGTAATTCCAAGATTTCCATTTGTGATTAATTCAGTATTTTTCTCGATATTTTCATAATTTCCATCTGTATTTTTCGGAATATGAAGAATCGCATTCAAATATTCGCTTCCTTTCAAAGTATCTTTGATAGATTTCAACTCTTGAGGCGTGTAAATACTGAACATCATTTGTTTAGTCGATTTAAACGAGGTTACAAATTCTGTACTTTCATCTACAATTGCAATGTTTTTCACTTCAGAATTATTCGCAGAACTCAAAAAGAAAATCACCGCTCCTGCCCCAACAATCAACAAAGGCGAAAGAAAAGTCATAACAATAAACGCTTTGTTTTTTACTTGAGAAAAGAACTCGCGTTGTGCAACTAAAAATATATTTTTCATTTGAAAATTAGCTTAAAGATTAGGAATTGAACTTTGTTTAACAGCTTCCAAAAACACATCATTCATCGAAGGAATAATTTCTTTGAATTGATGAACTTGCCCCACTTGCATCAATTTATCTAAAATCACATTAGTTGGTGTTTCTTTATTGTACAACAAATTAAATTCAGTTCGTTGATTAACGTTTCGAACATCCGAAATTTCAAATTCATTCGCTAAATTTTGAAGAGAATCAGCGGGAATTTCATTCAATTGAATCGAAAATTTCCCAGTTTTAAATTGATTTCTAACTTCTTCAATTGTTCCATCTAATACTTTATTCGATTGATTAATCAAAGCAACATGATCACACATTTCCTCTACAGATTCCATACGATGCGTCGAAAAAATAATTGTCGTTCCTTTATCTCTTAATTCAAGAATTTCATTCGCAATAATTTGTGCATTTACAGGATCAAAACCACTAAAAGGTTCATCGAAAATCAGCAAAGAAGGATTGTGAATAACTGTAATCACAAACTGAACTTTTTGTCCCATTCCTTTCGACAACTCGCTCAATTTCTTGTTCCACCAAGACATCATATCAAGTTTCTCGAACCAATATTCGGTACGTTTTTTAGCTTCCGCAGAAGAAAGACCTTTCAGTTTTGCAAAATACAGTGCCTGTTCTCCAACCTTCATATTCTTGTACAAACCACGTTCTTCTGGCATATAACCAACTTGACCGATTGATTTTTTCGTCAAAGGTTCTCCATTTAGTAAAATCGTTCCACTATCTGGCGCCGTAATTTGATTAACAATACGAATAAAAGTCGTTTTTCCAGCACCATTTGGTCCCAAAAGTCCATAAATAGAACCTTGTGGAATATTGATACTAAAATTATTAAGCGCAACTTTATCTTTATATTTTCTTGTTAAGCCTTGAGCTTGCAATAAAAATTCCATTTTCTATATCATTTGATTTGTAAAATTAGTAAGAAGAAAATAAATTTTGTTACAGATTTTAATGAGATTCATTCGGATCCCATACAATTTCTTTAAAATTAATCACTTTATCATTTATAATCTCCACACCTTCATTCTCTAACAATTGCTGCATCAAACTCGAAGGATTAAAATGATGTTTTCCAGTTAACAAACCATTTCTGTTTACAACACGATGCGCAGGAACATCTTCTCGATTATGTGCATGATTCATTGCATAACCAACCACGCGAGCCGAAAATTTTTCTCCTATATATTTTGCAATCAATCCATAAGTAGAAACACGTCCTTCGGGAATTTGACGAACTATTTCATAAATTTTCTCATAAGTATCAGAAATGATTTTTGTCATAATCTAAACATTTATTGTAAATTTAAAGAAAGTAATAGAATATGAGCCAAAAAGTTCCAATTAAATCTCTTTTAAGCCGACCACGTTTTAAGGTTTTTACGCATTTATCAAAACAAGAATTTATTGATTTAATCAAAAAACACCTTGAAACAAATTCGACTGAATACGGAGGTTATGCCAATCAGGAAGTTGCGATGATTCGTGTCCGCAAAGACAAAGATAAATATTGGCACCCGCAATTACAAATCAGAATTGAAGATGACGATGATCATCCTGACTATTTGGTTGTAAGAGGAATTATTGGTCCCCCTTCTAATGTTTGGACATTTTTCGCATTTTTGTATGGTTTGAGCGGAGCTATTTTTATCACCTTAGGCTCTTATGCGGTTTCCGAATATATTGTACAAGGAAATAGTGTATGGATTTGGAGTATTCCTATTGCATTATTGATTACTTTAGGAACCTATTTAGCGAGTTTATATGGTCATTATTTGGCAAAATATCAGCTAGGAAGATTGTATCATTTCGTGAATGAATTGCTTCGTGATGCAGAGTTTTATCAAAATAGCGACGAAATCAAAGAATAAAAAAAGCGACCTAAATAGGTCGCTTACAAGAAATATGTTGAGATAATATATTAATTAGATTACTTTCACATTAACGGCGTTGATGCCTTTTTTTCCTTGTTCTAAGTCAAAAGATACTTTATCGTTTTGAGCTACTTTGTCTGTTAAACCAGAAACGTGTACGAAGTACTCTTTTCCTGATTCGTCATCTTTAATAAATCCGTATCCTTTTTCTTCATTAAAGAATTTTACAGTTCCTTTATTCATAGTATTTTATTTTCGTTGATAAAGATATAAGATTTATTTACAAAACCAATATTAATTTTTAGTTTTTTTTATAACAATTTTTTTAGCCTATAATTTCATTATAATTTTGTCTCAAATCATAATATTTTGGCAGGAATTTATATTCATATCCCGTTTTGTAAACAAAAATGCAGCTATTGCGACTTTCATTTTTCGACAAATCTTCAACATAAATCAAATTTAATTCAAGCAATTAATAAAGAACTTGAGATCAGAAAAGATGAAATTTCAACACCTTTAGAAACAATTTATTTTGGAGGAGGAACACCTTCTATCCTATCCGAAATTGAATTAGAAAGTATTTTCGAAACGATTTATAAAAATTATTCAACCAAAAATTTAAAGGAAATTACACTCGAAGCGAATCCTGATGATTTGAATAAAGAAAAACTTAATTTCTTAAAATCAACTCCGATTAATCGTTTTTCGATTGGTGTTCAATCATTTTTTGAAGAAGATTTGAAATTAATGAATCGAGCACATAATGCACAAGAAGCTGAGACTTCGATAAAATTGGCGCAAGATTTTGGTTTCGAAAATATCACTATTGATTTGATTTATGGTTCTACGACCACAACCAACGAAATGTGGAAGCAAAATTTGCAAAAAGCAATTGAGCTGAATGTTCCACATATTTCTTCTTATGCGTTAACAGTCGAAGAAAAA
Organism: Empedobacter sp. UBA7252; assembly: GCF_002472765.1. NCBI lineage: Bacteria > Pseudomonadati > Bacteroidota > Flavobacteriia > Flavobacteriales > Weeksellaceae > Empedobacter > Empedobacter sp. UBA7252. Next base: position 3,870 of record NZ_DKSQ01000010.1, on the reverse strand, counting down.
ACAATTTTAGATCATCAAATCAAAAAAGGAATCACAAAACCGGTTGATGAAGATCGTCAAAACGAACAATTTCAACTTTTAGTTGACACTTTAACTTCGAATGATTTTATTCAATATGAAATCTCCAATTTCGGAAAAGAAGAGTATTTTTCTTTACACAATTCTAATTATTGGAAAGGAATTCATTATTTAGGAATTGGACCTTCTGCGCATTCTTATAACGGAAAAACTCGTGCTTGGAACATTGCAAATAATTCTAAATACATACAAGCTATCAACGAAAATAATCTACCTCAAGAAATTGAAGTTTTAAATGAAGTAGAAAAATTTAATGAAATGATAATGATAGGATTGAGAACAATTTATGGAATAGATTTAAATCGAATTAATTCAGAATTTTCTCAACCTTTAGTTAATTCTTTTCATCAAGAACTCAATCAATTAATCAACGAAAATTTAGTCGAAAAGAAAGAAAATAAAATTATTTTGAAACCCGAAGCAAAATTTTTCGCAGACGGAATTGCTTCTAGATTATTTTACATCAATTAATTTGTTAAATTTGCGATATGAATGATAACAGACCAATTGGTGTTTTCGACTCTGGAGTTGGTGGTTTGACGTTTGCAAAAGAAATAAAACGTCTGCTACCAAACGAAAGTTTGATCTATTTTGGCGATACTCAAAATTTGCCTTATGGAGAAAAATCGAAAGAAGCGATTACACAATTTTCGGTAGACATTACTAATTTTTTAATAGACAATAATTGTAAAGCGATTTTAGTTGCATGTAATTCTGCAACCGCTAATTCGTTGAAAGAAATTAGAGAAGCTGCAGGAAAAGATGTTCCTGTTATCGATGTTATTTCGCCTGTTGCGGAGAAAGTTTCGTTCGAATTAAGAGAAAAGATAGGTGTTATTGCAACAAAAGCAACTGTAAATTCGGGCGCGTACAAGAAAGCAATTCGTCGTCGAAATAAACATATTACGGTTATTGAAATGGCTACTCCTCTCTTAGTACCTGTTATCGAAGAGGGTTTTACAAATTCTACGATTTCTAAAGCAGTTTTAGAAACGTATTTATTGAACAAAAAATTAGAAGGAATTGATTCGATTATTTTAGGATGTACGCATTATACACATCTGGAAAAAGAAATCAATCAAGTATTTGAAGGAAAAGTTGATATCGTAAATTCACCTTTAATTGTCGTGAATCAAGTAATTTATCAATTGGCAAAAGAAGGAAAATTGGCTGCGAAAGATACTGTTGCAAACTATACATTTTATATTTCTGACAATACAGATAATATTATAAAAGTGGCAAAAAAATTCTTTGGAAAAGATATTCAATTAATTGAGAAAAATTTAGAAACGAAATAGAACCGACCATTATTTGTCGGTTTTTTTATAAAATATTACGAACAAACAATAACAAATCATTACATGGAAAAATCAGCAGAATTAATTGCATTAGAAGAAAAATACGGAGCGCATAACTATCACCCACTTCCAGTTGTATTGGAAAAAGGTGAAGGTGTTTACGTTTGGGATGTTGATGGAAAAAAATATTTCGACTTTTTATCAGCTTATTCAGCTGTTAATCAAGGTCACTGTCATCCTAGAATTATTAAAGCGTTGAAAGATCAAGCCGAAAAATTAACGTTAACTTCTCGTGCTTTTTATAATGCGGAATTAGGAAAATACGAAAAATTTATCACAGAATTATTCGGTTTCGATAAAGTATTGCCAATGAATACGGGTGCAGAAGCTGTAGAAACAGCGCTAAAAATTGCTCGTAAATGGGGTTACGAAAAGAAAGGAATTCCAACTGGTGAAGCGATTATTGTAGTATGTAAAGACAATTTCCATGGTCGTACAACTACTATTATTTCTTTCTCGAATGATGAAGATGCACGTAAAAATTTCAATCCTTACACAAGTGGTTTCGAAGCTGTAGAATACAATGATGTTGAAGCTTTGAAACAAATTTTAGAAGAAAAAGCAGATAAAATTTGTGGATTCTTAGTAGAACCAATTCAAGGAGAAGCTGGTGTTAATGTACCTTCTGAAGGATATTTGAAAGCTTGTGAAGAATTATGTAAACAACATAATGTTTTATTTATCGCGGACGAAATTCAAACAGGAATCGCACGTACAGGAAAAATGTTAGCAATCGATCACGAAAATATTGATGCTGATGTTTTAATCTTAGGTAAAGCCGTTTCAGGTGGAGCTTATCCAGTATCTGCAGTTTTAGCAAATGATGAAATAATGAATGTCATCAAACCAGGACAACACGGTTCTACTTATGGAGGTAATCCATTAGCTGCGGCTGTTGCTACAGAAGCTTTGCAAGTTGTTTTGGACGAAAAATTAGCTGAAAATTCTGAAAAATTAGGACAAATTTTTAGAACAGAAATCACGAAAATGGCTGAAGAATTTCCATTATTCAAATCAGTTCGTGGAAAAGGTTTATTAAATGCAATTTTAATCAACGATACACCAGAATCTGAAACAGCATGGAATTTCTGTGTTGCAATGAAAGACAACGGATTATTAGCCAAACCTACACACGGAAACATCATTCGTTTCGCTCCTCCTTTAGTGATGAACGAAGAACAATTACACGAATGTTTAGCGATTATTCGTAAAACTGCACAAGAGTTTAATAAATAATCAACAATAAAATGATATAGAAAAAACCTGATGAAATTTCATCAGGTTTTTTTATATTCGAAACTTTAATTAACACTATGAATTCTTTTAAAATAAACGTTTCCGAAACGTACAAAAAGGCGCAAAAAAAATCGGCAGTATGGATTGCTCTTTTCTTGATTACTCTCTTCTTTTCTACAATTTTGAGCATCATCATTTTCATAATTTGTGTTTGTGGAGGAATCGCTATCGTCATTGCTAAACCAATGTGGATTACCATTTTTTTAGGTTTGGGACTGTTGGCTTTAGGAGGTTTAATCGTTTACTATAATATTAAATTTATTCTAAATATTTTCAAAAAAACAGCTACAAATGGAATTGAAATTTTTGAAACGGATCAACCAGAATTATTCAAATTAATAAAAGCAACCGCAGATAAAGTTGGCACAAAACATCCCAAAAAAGTATTTATTATTGATGATGTAAATGCATATGTTTCCTATTCGAACAATTTGCAAAGTTTAGTTTTTCCAACAAGAAAAAACTTATCCATTGGCGTTGGTTTGCTTCATGGTATTTCTCAAAATGAGTTAAAAGGAATTATTGCGCACGAATTTGGGCATTTTTCTCAAAAATCAATGACAATTGGTAGCCATGTTGGAAATGCGACCAAAATTATGGAAGATATTTTATACAGTAATCAAACCTTAAAATTTGATGTTGATAATTTAGGCCAAATTAATGGAATTGTTGGTTTTATTTCAATGGGCGCTGTTGCTTACAATAAAATGATTGAATCTATTTTGAAAATAATTCACAAAAAATTAGAATTCAATTATCTAAAATTAAGTCGAGAAATGGAATTTCATGCTGATCAAATTGCAACAAATGTTGTGGGAATTGAGACGATGAGCAAACCATTATTGAGAATAGAATTGTATCAATTTGTTTACCAAGAATTAGCTAATTTTTATACAAATTTACAAGATGATAAAAAGTTTTAGACTAATATTTATCAAAACATGAATCAATTAGTTGACTTTTATATCGATGATTACGAACTTTTTTTAGAAAATAATTTAGCTATTGTTGGAATTAATGAATTTAATCAAAATCATTCTTTACTACAATTTGAAGATTTATGGTCGACACATCCAGAAATGGACAAACGTTTGGCAAATATAGCGTCTACAAATCATCATTCTGATTTCTATGACAA
>NZ_DKSQ01000112.1:0-15541 GCF_002472765.1 Empedobacter sp. UBA7252 | reverse complement strand
GTTTTTATCAAAAGCCTCAAGATTATTCTTGAGGCTTTTTATCGAATGATTAGGATGTAAACCTGATTAAAAATACAAAAATATTAGGGTGATTATTACGAAAGGGCTCACCTCTTCCCATTCCGAACAGAGAAGTTAAGCCTTTCAGTGCCGATGGTACTGCTATTGCGGGAGAGTAGGTCATTGCCAGTTTTTATTTAAATCTCAAGATTTATTTCTTGAGGTTTTTTTATATTTTATACAGAAAGTATTATGATAATTTTTAATCATTCAACTAAATATTACGATTTAGTTTCATTCTTATTTTATGGATAATTAATTAAGAAGTTAAAACAAGTTTTTGAAAATTTAAAAAAAAATATAGTTCGGAATCTCACAAGATGTAACTATGTAAATCAATATTTTCTAATTTAACTTTATTTGATTAGTAATATTCTCAATTACTTTTGATAATTTCGGTCAAAGTGATAATTACCATTCAAAGAAATATGTATTTATTGATCCAATAATTGGTGAATTTTTCCTTGAAATTACGCATTGTTTGATTTTGATTAAACTTCCCAATTTGTTTTCAATGGGTATTGTTTTGTGCTTTAAATTAACAAAAAGATAGTCAAAAATGCGAATCCATCTTCTTCTACTCCAATGCTTCTAATATATTTCCAAAAATGATAGTATTGCAAATATTTAAGCAAAATTCCATGCAGATTTTAATCCTTTGTTGATATAACATAAGTAATCAATAAAGCAATTCCAACAAATAGCATCATCAATTTTGAAAGATGCATAAATTCGGTTGTTAAAAATAATTTTTGAAAATGTAAACCTTCTGCAAGAGGAGAAGTGATGACTGAAATTTATATTAATCATTCCTAATTTAAAAATCATAACAGCAGGAAAAAATTCGAGTAAATACTTTTCTTCCAACCCATATAAAACTCAAACATCCAAAACCTAAAGCCAGTCAAAATTCAAAACGCGGTACAATAAATTTGTAACTAATCTTTGGTAATGATAATAACCAAATTGTGTTAAAATATACATCATAGTAAATTCTACAGCGCCCAAACCTCTCAAAAACTTCGGAATAATCATCAATAAAACAGAAATCGTATAAGCTAAAGCTAATGCATCAAAAATGGGTCGAATACCTAACGCTAACATTGTAAAATAAACATGTAATATCCCAGTAATTTCGATGATTGTTGAAATTAGAATCGTGAGATTTATATTTTTTTGTCCAAAGAAGCTTCAAAAATTGGATTGATTTCTTTACAATTTTTGGAAATTTATTCTCTATAATTTGATTGAATTTGTTTTTTGTTTTTAAATGAGCTGTAAAAGAAATAAACCAGAATTAAAATTATGCCCAAAATAACTAATGATATCTACAAATCATTAAAATATTTGTTGACGAAAATACTATAAATAATGATGGATATACCTATGTTGAAAACCGTTAATAATCAAATAAAACCATAAATAGAACTTGCCTAAATTTATTTGTTTCAAATTGTTGTTTTTTTATTTGTTTGTGTAGATAAGCTAAAAAACTAATTCCGCCCGCTAGTAAAAAAACAATGATAAAATTTCGTTTGAGTTATAGATTGAATGTGCGCTAAAGTTTAAAAGGTAAACCATCTGCTTTGAAACATGTGATATACATTACAATTTGTAATGAAATATAGAGAAGAGTAATCACGAAACCGATTAATAACAAAAAAGGCTGCACTCTGGTTACTTGGAATAATTTGCATCATTTCTTTTCATTTGCTTTTGAAATATACAAATGTTCAATATAATAAGTCTTGCTATAACTTGTTGCCAAGATTTTTTTACATTTTTTATAGTTTGTGGAAATTTAATTTTGGTATGACATTGATAAGTTTTATCAATTTAGGGAAAAATTAAAAATAAAAATTTATGATTAACTTGAAAATCTCCTATATTGAAAATAAAAATAAGATATGGAGACTGGATTAAATATACGTCAAGCTATTTTGAATGATGCAGATAGAATTTGGGAAATTTTGCAACAAGCAGTTGAGAAAAGAAAAGAGGAGGGAAGTAATCAATGGCAAAATGGTTATCCAAATCTAGACGTTGTAAAAAATGATATCTCAAATGGTTTTGGTTATATAATTGAGAATGATAATAATCTAATCATTGGATATGTTGCAATTATTGATGAGATAGAACCTGCTTATACAGCAATTGAAGGAAAATGGCTGAATGATGATCTATATATTGTCATACATCGATTGGCTGTTGCACAAGATGTTAAGATGAAAGGTTTGGGAACTTGGGCAATGACCGAAATCGAGAAGGTTGCAATTTCAAAAAACATACATACTATAAAAGTTGATACCAACTTTGATAATATTGGAATGTTGCGTGTTTTTGAAAAGTTAGGTTATCATTATTGTGGAGAAGTTTATTATGATGGAAGTCCAAGAAAAGCTTTTCAAAAAATTATTCAGGATTTAACATAATTGAAGATTTCAGATAGAATTTAGAAAAACTAAATAATCAAATTGATAAAATGATAAAAAGATTCCAAAAAAGGAATCTTTTTTTATGAATTTACATAGGATAATTATGTTTAAAATGTAAAATTAATATTTTAACCCCTAATTTTTATAGGGTGTAATTGAAAATAAATGATTTTATTTAAAAATAATCTAATTTTGATAGGGTTAAAATTAAAAACTTATGAAAGTCGGATTAAAATGGAAAGTAGCTTTTGCAATTATAACGCTAGTTGCATTCGCTGGATTATTTTGGAAACCAGTTGTAGATATTCCAAATACAGGAGAATTCCTTAGCGAAGAAAATATTGTAAATTCAGATGTCGCCTGGATTTTAGCAGCTGCAGGATTGGTGTTATTGATGACGCCAGGTTTATCATTTTTTTATGGAGGAATGGTGGGGAAACGAAATGTTATTTCTACCATGTTGCAAAGTTTTATTGCCTTAGGTGTGATTTCGATTTTGTGGGTTGTAGTTGGGTTTTCACTGTCTTTTGGTGAATCAATTGGTTTTACAATAAATGGAGAACATTACGGAATTATTGGTAATCCTTTAAGTTACCCATTTTTTAGTCATGTTGGAGCATTTCCACATAAAGACATGGCATCTACAATTCCATTTGTCTTATTTGCATTGTTTCAAATGAAATTTGCAGTCATTACACCAGCGCTTGTAACTGGTTCTTTTGCTGAAAGAGTACGTTTCATTTCATATTTATTGTTTATGATTTTATTTAGCTTAATCATTTACACACCGCTTTGTCATATGGTTTGGCATCCAGAAGGTTTATTGAATAAATATTTTGGAGTAAAAGATTTCGCTGGAGGAACTGTTGTTCATATGAGTGCTGGATTTGCAGCATTGGCAGGTGCTTTGGTGATAGGTAAACGTAAAAACAGAGAACACAAACCTGCAAATATTCCATTTGTTATGCTCGGAACAGGAATGTTATGGTTCGGATGGTTTGGTTTCAATGCTGGTTCAGCTTTGGGAGCAAATGCCACAGCAGCACTAGCTTTCGGAACAACAACAATTGCTTCTGCTTCTGGAATGATGACATGGATACTTTTTGATAGAATTAATGGTCGCAGCGTTACTGCTATGGGAGCGTGTATAGGGGCTGTAGTTGGATTAGTAGCAATCACTCCAGCTTGTGGGTTTGTTACAATTCCTGAAAGTATATTTTTTGGCTTTATAACAGCTATTGTCTCAAATGTAATGGTTCATTGGAAAGTGTTAAAAAGAGTTGACGATACTCTAGATGTTTTTGCATGTCATGGAGTCGGAGGAATCATGGGAATGATTTTGACAGCTATTTTTGCACATGGAGAAAATGCAAGCTTATTACATGGCGGGGTATATGTGTTTGCACATCATATGATTGCTTTGTTGCTCGTTTCGTTATTTACTTTTTTAGGTGCGATTGCTTTATTTTATATTACGGATAAAATGATTCACTTACGCGTGAGTGATAGAGCGGAGTTCGAAGGCTTAGATTTGTCGCAACACGAAGAAAGTTTGCATTAAGTAAACAATAGTATTATAAAAAAATCCGACTACTTTTAAGTAGTCGGATTTTCAGTTTATATTAATCCAGCGCGCTTTAACAAAGCGTCTGCTGTTGGTTTATGACCTCTAAATTCTTCGTACAGTTTCATCGGTTCTACAGTTCCACCAGATGATAAAAGTTTATAGAATTTTTGAGCTTTTTCTGGATTGAAAATTCCAGTTTCTTGGAAAAATGCAAAGGCATCTGCATCCAAAACTTCGGCCCATTTATATGAATAATAACCAGATGAATATCCACCTTGAAAAATATGTGAGAAGGATGTACTCATCATATTTTTATCAATTTCTGGATACAACTCTGTTCGTTTAAAAGTTTCTTTTTCAAATTGTTGTAAATCATTAATTTCAGCCAAATCATTCGCATGATAAGCCATATCCAATAATCCAAAACTCAATTGACGAACAGTTTGATAACCTTCCATAAAACTTGAAGAAGCTTTTACTTTTTCAATTAATTCTTGCGGAATAATTTCTCCTGTTTGATAATGTTTTGCAAATAATTTTAAAGCTTCTGGTTCGTAACAAAAGTTTTCGTAAAATTGAGAGGGTAATTCAACAAAATCCCAATAAACATTTGTTCCAGAAAGACTTTCGTACGTTGTATTTGGTAACATTCCGTGTAGCGCATGTCCAAATTCGTGGAACAATGTTGTCACTTCCTGAAATGTCAATAATGACGGCGTGTCTTTCGTTGGTTTTGTAAAATTACAAACAATCGAAATGTGCGGACGTTTGGTGTTTCCATTCACATTAGAAGCATCTCTATAACTTGTCATCCAAGCACCAGGGCGTTTTCCTGCGCGCGGGAAAAAGTCTGCATACAATAAACTTAAGAACGCACCATTTTTATCTAGAACTTCATAAGTTGTTACTTCATCGTTGTATTTATCAATTTTATGAATTTCTTTAAATGTAATTCCATACAATTTTGTTGCGACATCAAAAGCTCCTTGAATCACATTTTCTAACTGAAAATAAGGTTTCAATTCTTCGTCAGAAAGACTGAATTTTTTCTGTTTTAATTTTTCAGCATAATACGCATGATCCCAACGTTGCAATGTTTCAATCCCATCAGTTTCTTTTGCAAATGCAGTTAATTCCTCAATTTCTTTTTCTGCAAACGGTTTTGCTTTCGTTAATAAATCATTCAAGAAATCTAAAACAGTCGTTGGTGTTTTTGCCATACGTTCTTCCAAAACATAATCAGCATGCGTTTTATAACCTAATATTTTAGCACGTTCGTGACGAAGTTTTACGATATTTTTGACATTTTCTTCGTTGTTAAATTCATTATTTTGATAGGCTTTTACTCCATTTGCTCTAAACAATTTTTCTCTTAATTCACGATTTTCTGCGTATTGCATAAACGGAATATAGCTTGGTGCTTGTAACGTAATCAACCAACCTTCGTGATTTTTTTGTTCAGCATCAGCTTTTGCTTGATCAATAGCATATTGAGGCAAACCTTTTAAATCATTTTCATCTGTGATAATCAATTCGTATGCATTAGTTTCAGCCAAAACATTTTGTCCAAATTGCAAAGAAAGCATAGCCAATTGCTTGTCTATTTCGCGTAATTTATTTTTGTCTTCTTCGTTCAAATTTGCCCCATTTCTTGAAAAACCTTTGTATTTTTTTTCTAATAAATAAGCTTGTTCATCTGTTAAATTCAACGAATCCTTTTGATTATAAACGACTTTAATTCGTTCAAATAAATCTTGATTTAAGCGAACATCATTTCCAAATTCAGATAATAAAGGGGAAACTTCTTGCGCAATTTCTTGAATTTCATCATTCGTTTCAGCAGAATTAAGGTTGAAGAAAATAGAAGAAATACGTCCTAATTTTTCACCCGAAAGTTCCATTGCTTCAATTGTATTTGCAAAATTTGGCGCTTCAGGATTCGCAGTAATTGCATCTATTTCTGCTTTTGCTTCTTCAATTGCTTGGATAAAAGCAGGTTTGTAATCTTCAATTTTGATTTTAGAAAAAGGAGCACTTTCAAAAGGTGTTTCAAATTTTTCTAATAACGGATTTGCCATTTATGGTGTATTTTTTTAGTTAAAATATATTTGTTTGAACTCTTTCAAATTCTAATCCAAATGTAAGAAATCTGACAAATCGTCAAATTTAATGTGTGATTAATTTAGAGTTATTTACATTTGTTTTAAAAGTAAACAATTATGAGTGTAGCCTTAATATTCAATCAAAAACCAACAGAAGAATGGCAAAGAAATTTACAAGAATTGTTGCCAGATACGAAAGTTGAAGTTTATCCAAATATCTCAAATCCAAAAGATGTAGAATTTATTGCAACTTGGAAACCGCACAAAAATTATGTGACTGAATTTCCAAATCTAAAAGTTGTACAATCAGTTGGAGCAGGAATTGACCATTTGTTGCATACCAAAATTCCAGATTCAATAAAGGTAACACGTATTGTTGATCCTGCTTTGAAGCAAGAAATGTTTGAGCATGTTTTGGCTTGTGTTATGACTTCAATGAAAAATCTATTGACGTATTATAAAGATCAAGTTCGTAAAGAGTGGAAGCCTACTACTTATCAAAATATCAAGGAAACAACTATTACTATTTTAGGATTAGGTGAAATCGGAAAGTTAGTAGCAGAGCAATTTGTTGCGTTAGGTTTTCAAGTCAAAGGTTGGTCGAATTCGCCAAAAAATATAAATGGAGTAGAATCTTTTTCTGGAAAAGAAGGCTTGAATGCTGCGATTTCTAAAACTAATTTTATTGTCAATATTTTGCCTTTGACAGATGATACAGAAGGTATTTTGAATAAAGACTTTTTTAAAGAATGTTCAGATCATACAGTTTTGGTGAATGTTGGTCGTGGAGCACATTTGGTCGAAAAGGATTTATTAATTGCAATCGAAGAAAAACAAATAAAAGAGGCTTATTTAGATGTTTTTGTAGAAGAACCTTTACCTGAAAATCACCCTTTTTGGACGAATGAAAATATTTATGTAACACCTCATATTGCGAGTGTTACAAATGCAACAACTGCTCTAAAACAAGTTGCAGATAACTATAACAGAATGAAAAATAACGAAGCTTTATTGAATGAAGTTTCATTAGAAAGAGGTTATTAGATATACCAAAATGACGTAAGATTTTGTTAAAAAGACGCATTTATGTTTTTACTTGTCAAAAAAATCTTTTAACATTGTATTTGAAAAAATAAAAGCTAAAAATGAGTGATTATATTCAACTTTATTCAATTGATAATATTTTAAGAACTTACAAAGAAGAAGCAACTGATCGTCGGTTAGCAATCTTTGACGTAGGTCCTGAGAACAATTATTATTTTGTAAAACGAAAACCTTATAAGTTTACGTCGCTTGGGTTGATTTTAATCACAGCAGGAACATGTGAAATCACGGTGAATTTAGAACCAACATTAATCAAACGTGACGATATTATTGTGGTTCTTCCAGGTCAGTTGTTCGAGATTATAGAGCATTCGGCTGATTTTGCTGTTCAAGCAATCTTCATTGATTCAGATCTGATTATTGAAGCTGGTTTTCACGTGAAATCCAATAATTTAGTAGAATTTTTATCGTCCAAATATCCTAAAATCATTTCTTTAGATAAAAAGATTGTACGTGATATGCGCTACAATCTGAATAAGATTAGTAAATATACCATCAAGAATGAAAATATCTTTGCAAAAGATTTGGTTTTACATCACTTTTCAGTGTTGATGTATGAGATGGGAAATTACTACAACCAAGCTGTAACGGCAAAAAGTACAACGAAAGAAGTCAGAAAGGAGGAATTGGCTAAGCAGTTTTTGTATTTAGTTTCAACTCATTTTCGTCGTCAGCGTAATGTACAATTTTATGCAGATGAAATGTTTATTAGTCGTAAACATTTGACTAAAATTATTGTCGAAGTCTTTAATAAATCACCCAAACAAATCATTGCTGAAGCCATTGTATTAGAGGCAAAAGTCTTGCTAAAGAACCCAAAAAATAGTGTTTCTGATGTTGTGACAGAATTAAATTTTATAGATACCTCAGTTTTTAGTAAATTTTTCAAAAATTATGCCGGTGTTTCTCCAAGAACTTTCATAGCTTCTAATTAATAATTGATGTAAATCAATGTAAATGTGAAAACTTTCTAAAAACGTCTTTCTGACATATTATTACGTTTATTTTGCTAACTAATTTGTTAAAATGGATAGACCTTTGTTGCTCAAATTTTAATTGATGCGTCTTTTAGTAGATAATCGATACATGAAATTTGAATGAAAAGAATTTTATGGTGGTAGATTTTACAAAAAAAATATTTGCACATATTTCAGCAATCGGTGGTTATGTGCCAGAGAATAAACGAACTAATTTCGATTTAGAAAAGATTACAGACACTTCTGATGAATGGATTGTAAAAAGAACGGGAATTAAAGAACGTCGTATTTTAGAGGAAGGTTTAGCGACTTCTGATATGGCGGTTAGTGCAATTCAGAATTTAATTGATACATACAAAAAAGACATCAAAGATGTTGATGCGTTGATTGTTGCGACTTCTACACCAGATATGTTGATGCCTGCTACTGCGAATATTGTGTGCGAAAAGTTAGGAATAGAGAATGTTTGGGCATTTGATATGAATGCAGCTTGTTCTGGATTTTTATACGCGTTGGACATGGGTGCTTCATTGGTTGAAAGCAAACGTTACAAAAATGTTTTGGTCATTGGTGCTGATAAAATTAGTGCGTATGTAGACATCAAAGATCGTTCGACAAATATTTTGTTTGGAGATGGAGCTGGAGTAGTTTGGTTAGAGCCTACAAATGAAGAAGGAATTTTGGATGCTTTGTTACAGAGTAATGGAACTGGAAAAGAATTCTTGAATATAGAAGGAGGTGGTTCTTTGTATCCAGCGAGTTCACAGTTGTTGGTTGATGAGAAGCGTTACATTAGACAAGATGGAAAAATTGTATTCAAAAATGCAATTCAATCAATGAGTGATACGTGTGTCAATGTTTTGAAACGCAATGATTTTTCTGTAGAAGATGTAAATTGGTTGGTTCCGCATCAAGCGAATAAACGAATTATTGACGCTGTTGGTAATGAAATTAATATTGAAGAAGGTAAAACTTTAATCAATATTGAGAATTACGGAAACACAATTGCAGCGACAATTCCGTTATGTATTTGGGAAAATGCATCAAAATTAAAGAAAGGAGATTTATTGATGTTGACAGCCTTTGGAGCAGGTTTCTCTTGGGGAGCAAGCTTATTGCGTTGGACAATTTAATCAATAAAAATCATATATTTTTGTTCATAAAGAACGGCAAGAAATTGTCGTTCTTTTTTTATTGTAAACTATTAAATTCTTCACCACACTTCTTGCATTTGAACACGTTTTTGTAGTAAATTGGGTAAACCCAAAATATGATAGAAGATAATAAAGAAAGTAAACCTTTTCCACCTTTCATTGACTTGTAATTGCTGTAATACTCATTACTTTCACACTTAGGGCAAACAAGAATTTCATCCAAATCATTGGTATAATTTGAAGTATCAATTTCTTCTAAAACTTTCATAGCACGATCAGTATCTTCTTTCTTAATTTTTACTTTCACGCCACCAATGGCATTCGACAAAAACTGATTCATCCCAACCGAATGTTCATCAATAACAAAAGCATCAATTTGTTCACTCTCTAATTTTGAACGTAAAATATGTGCTTCAATAGGGCTTTCAAATGTTTTTAATGTAATAAGTTCCATACTAATTGTGTTAAAAATTCAATTCAATATCCGATATAAAATTAGTTCTTTTTATCTTAATGTTTTAAATTTTTTAGTAGATGAAAAATGTAATTCAATGTTTATTTTTAATTGTATTGATGATGAATACGACACATGCGCAAAACCTAAAACAAGTTGCTTACAAAGATGGCTTACAAAAATTGAATGGTTTAGTAACCGATAATACAACAAAGAAAAGTCCAGGAGTTTTGATTTTACCTGCTTGGAAAGGAGCTGATAACGAAGCAAAACAAGCTGCAATAGATTTAGCAAAAGAAGGTTATATTGCGTTTGTTGCAGATATTTATGGAGAAGGAAGCAATCCGAAAGATAATGCGGAAGCGGCTAAAATAGCAGGAAAATACAAGTCTGATTTTGCAGCTTATCAAAAACGAATTGATTTGGCGTTGAAAGAGTTAATCAAAGCTGGTGCAGATCCAAGCAAAATTGCTGTAATTGGTTATTGTTTTGGAGGAACAGGCGCATTAGAAGCTGCTCGTGCGCAATTACCTATTGTTGGCGTTGTTTCTATTCATGGTGGATTAGCAAAAGATTTGGCTCGAAAAAATATCCCTCTTAAAACAAAAGTTTTAGTAGAACATCCAGCTGATGACGAATCTGTAAAACCTGAAGATATTTCGAATTTGGTACTTGAAATGAACGAAGGAAAAACAGATTGGCAAATGATTACTTACGCAAATTCAAAACATACATTTACCAATCCAGAATCACCAGATTACAATAAAGTAATGGCAGATAGAGCGTGGCAACATACATTATTGTTTTTAAAAGAAGTATTGAAATAAAACCATTAATTCGAGTGAAATTATTTTTAGAATTTTGTATCGAGAATAAGGTTTTAGAAGATAAAATTCATCTTAATTCTCGATACAATTTTAAAAAAAACATAATAAGAAATCTACTGAATAAACAACTGTATCATTTCATACCAAAAAGCAGCTGTAAAAAAGCCTATAATAATACTGATTCCAATAATCAAATTGGTTAGTTTGGTGTTGAGTTTAAATTGTTCCGCAATAATACTCGATGTTACTAATGTAGGCATTGCAGCTTCAAAAATAGAGATTTTAGCCACATCACCTTTTATCCCAATTACGATGGCTAAAAGCATTACAACTGCAGGCGCTATCATTAATTTGTAAACCATAGACATCGAAATTTGTGACCATAATTTTCTCCAACCATTAAACTTTAATTGCAGTCCAACTGAAAATAAAGCCAACGGACCTACAGTTGCAGCTAATTTATCGAAGAATGGTTCGGCAGGAGATAAGTCGATAAATTGAGATAAAATCAATGCACTGATACAACCCAAAAATGGGGGGAAAGTAAATAATCTTTTCAAGATAAATTTAGAATCTATTGCTCCAGATCCATTACTTCCTCCTTTTAATGCAGAAACTATTCCGATGGTTGATAAGCACAAAAACATGGTTTGATCACAAATAATCGCAATACTTAAATATTTTTCTCCATAAAATGCTGAGATCAAAGGGAAACCAATAAAAGAGGTATTGCTATAGCCGCTTGCCAATTCCAATGTTCTTCTCGAACGCTCCGAATAGCCTTTTGCTTTGCTGTAGAATTTCATGTAAAATAAACTTCCAACGGCAATAATGACAGTCGAAAAGATAGGGAATAGCATTTCTTGCGACCATTCTACTTTTGGTAAATACTTAAACGAGACTGCTGGTAAAGCTAAATATAAAATCCATGTATTGATCCCTTTATGTGCATCAGGATGTATAGATTTTGTTGCTTTAAACACCATTCCGGCGATTATGCAGACTGCGATTAATATAAAATTTACCATTTTTTAGATATTTAGAATGCAAAGTTACAATCCCATTTTTTTTTACCCTAAAGATATCACTTTTTATTCAATGCTTATTTTTTATAAAATGGCAAGATTAGATATATTTAATTTATTATTATCTAAAATTACTTTTGAATAATGATTTTCATTTTCCAAAATAGCTGTAAATGGAGCAGGAATTATTTATCAGTTGTAGGAAACTAAGTTGTTTTAATAAAATAATTTAGTAATAATATTTTCCCTTCATCTGAGCCATTAGTACCAAAAGTATCAAAATCTCCTTTTCAGAATTTAGATGTTGTTTTCTATTATAATATATGATTAGTTGCTTCAATATAAGTTGTAGGTAAACCAATTTCAGAAATTCCAAAAATAGAATGTTGATCAAATTCTGCTTAGTTCTCATAAGCTAAATATATTCTTCATTCGTTTTACAAAAGTTAATCTTGTCCAACCAACTTGTAAACTAAACTGATTATCGGTTTCTTCAATTAACTCAAAAGCTAGAATAGTTGTATAAAATGATTTCGTTTTTTCTAAATCATTTGTAAACAATTGTAATTCTTATATTTTCATTCTGCGATTTTTTATAAAAGTAAACCAACTAAACAGAAGAAAACATCAAGACGAATTGATTTAATTAATTGCGCTATAAGTAAATTATTTCCTTCAATTAGTTATTATTCTTTTCTTTCAAAAAACCTTTTTCTTGACACAAAATTCTTACAGAATTTCACTCGAAATGACGGTTTTTTCATATAAAAAAGGTAGAATTATACTACTGATTTCTATATCAAAATAAACATCTATTTCTATGTCTCTATGTGGTCATTTATTCAAAAGTTGAGACAAATTATATCTTTATTTTATTCTCATCATAGTCACCAAAGAAGTAGCCACATGCGTTTCTTTGTTCGTCGTTTCGTCAACCACAAAAATCTCTGTGCGTATGGTGCTTATCTTTTTTCCGCCTTTTATCACATAGGCTTTTGATAGTAAATAATCACCCAAAGCAGGTCGTAAATAATTCACCTTTAACTCAACTGTTACCACATAACAATCGTCGTCATAGTGAGAAACAGCAGCATAACCAGATGAAACATCAACCAAAGAAGCAATCATAGCACCATTAAACATTCCGTGCTTACGTGTCATCATTTCTTGTTTTGGAATCTTAATCGAAACATAGTCCGTTTCGCATTCGATAAGTGATGCGTTATAAAATTTTAAGGTTTCTGAACGATTAAAACTTACCTCTACTAATTCTCTTTTTTCTGGCGTCATATAAAATTGCTTTCAACAAATATAGAGATTTGTCGAAAGCAATTTCAGTTATGCAGTTACGTTATTCAAGTTTTCTTCTTTGATAATCGTATTTTGATGTGACAAAATTACTTTATCCAAACCGCGGTAATAATTCCCTTTGTCAACAGTAATCAATAAATTATTTTTCGGAATTTTATTGATAATCTTATTGTTCGGGAAATGTTGTTTCGAGTTTTTGAAGGTAATAAATACATCATCTTCAGTTAGATTTTTGACATCATCTTCCGAAATAATATCAATCAATTCATAAGGTAAATAAAGTTGATCGAAGATATAATGAAACGTTTTAAGGCGTTTTCCGTTCAATTCTTTGCTATGTTGCAAAAAGTTTCTCAATCTATGTACAACAGCGTAGAAATTACCTACCAAAGGCGGTTTGGGAATATTACGCTCGAACAAGCAACCATCAATCAAACTAAGCGGAAGTTTGATATTCAATTCATCTGTTTTTACATTGTATAGATGGCGATAATCCAAACCTCTTTTCTTGAATTCTTCAATAATATGATCTTTTAGCGCAGGAACTTTAATAGGCAATTGTTGATTGATAAAATCGACCAATTTTTCATCTGATATAGGAGCTAAATTAAGCTCAGAAATGTTTTGTGACATACAATAAATAGTTAAAATAAAACAATTATTGTATTTCGATAATAGGGGATTTTTCGTTGTTTTTGGATGAACTCCCGTATTGTTTTACCACCGTGGAGACTCCTCTCGGTTGGTATCGTTTTCTACGATTCGAAATACGGTGTAAAACTACATAAAAAATTGAATATGTAGTAATCTTTTCTAATAATTTTATTTTAAAATGATCACTTAGAATTTTATTCTAAATTGGATATTGTTTCGATAATAAAGTTTTGAATAATTGCTTGATTTGTTTTTTTATATTCTACCATATAGATACATCGTAATACTAGTTCATTTATTCATTTTCCAATTTATCTCTATTCATCAACATTGTTAAACCTATCTCTCTATGTGGTTATAAATTTTATGTTCTGAATTAGATGCGACCATGAAACGAGTTTAGGGTGACGACTTCGCTATTAAAAATCAAGATTTTGAAAATTTTACAAATAATTAAGATAAATTTAATTGTTTGCCGAAAATTATTTTATACATTTGAGTAACAAAGTAATTAAAAAATGAAGTTTACGTGCTTATATATGTCGATTCGCAAACAGGTTTGGAATATCCAGACGTGGGAAAGTCATGTATACTAAAAAGAGATTTTATTTTTTAATATATTTTAGGTTTCCCCGTCGAGTTTCGATGGGGATTTTTTTTGAACAAAAACAACAATTACCAATATAAAATTAAAAACAATGCAAAGTTTACAACAATTAACGATCCCAGTTTGGCCCTTAGAGGACAACACAATCTTAAACAATGTTTCGGTAACATTTCAACTTTTTGGACTTCCATTAGGAACAGCTCCAGTCATTTTGATTAACCATTCCTTACACGGAGATTCAGATTGTACCTATCATTGGGATGGGGTCATGGGAAAAAACAAAGCAATTGATCTTAATGAGTATACGGTAATCTGTATAGATATTCCTGGAAATGGCGTTTCCCAAACCATAAAGTACGACTATATACCACGCGATCACATTACAGCACGCGATGTAGCGGTGTTGTTTTGGTTGACGTTATTTGAATTGGAAGTAGACGAGATTTTTGCCATTATTGGTGCAGACTTAGGCGGAGGATTAGCGTGGGAAATGGCATGTTTGTTCCCGAATAAGGTGCTGAATATTATTCCGATAGCAGCAAGTCTTAAAACAACAGATTGGTTAGTAAAAGAGCCAACAGCTAAAAGCGAATACCTGAAATCTATTTTCTATTCGATAGATATATCACGCAATAGAGGCGATATATTGCAAGTTTCGCAATACATCAAATCAAAAATACATGTGATTTATGTAAAGAATGGAAACTTGTTCAACAAAGCAGAATTAAAACGTTATTACGCCAAACTGCAAGAGTTTAACAAACATGTGCAGTTCCACGAAATAGAACAAATAGAAGATAACGAATTACTAAAAGCAAACATCGATAAGGTTGAAAAAATAGTAGATGGTATCCTCGAAAAAGAATATATAAATAACGTTGCATAAAAACTAAAGCTCCTGCAAGGGAGCTTTTTTTTAGTGAATTTTATATAATATATTAAGAAATAGTCTTCTTGTCTAAATTTATAATTTCTTTGTCTAATAATTCTTTAAATAAATCAATAGTATTATCAATATATTTTCTTGGATTACCAGAAGCAGTTATATAAAATTTGTTTAATTTATTAACTATTTCATTATATTTTAAATCATAATTGTCAGAATCATAACTATCAATAAGAGTCTTATACCAATTTATTGAGTTATGGGTTAATTTTCCATATTTTAAAGGAGTTTTATATTTAAAGAAAGATTTGTATAAGTATTTTAAATCTTTCAAATTTTCATGATTTTCTAATAAATAATACCCGTTGTGCATTTTGA
>NZ_DKSQ01000012.1:26935-27517 GCF_002472765.1 Empedobacter sp. UBA7252 | reverse complement strand
AAATATGAACGGAATGTTCGAGCCTGCTGCTCCTAAGAAATTTATTTGGAATCGTTTCTTTACATCAATTAATAATGATAATCCTGACAAAACTTCTTACGGAATTTATGTTCTAATTGCCTTAATTGGTTGGATTGGATATGATATTGTAAAAGCTCGTAAAGAGAAAAAGAAGAACAAATATTAATAAAAAGAGCGATTAAAATCCTCTAAATTATAAAATTAACAACACTATAAATGTGCATTATAAGCTACTTGTAATGCACATTTCCATATAAAATAATAGAATGAAAAATACGTTTGCAGCTTTTTATTTTGGACCGATTGATTACTATGCAGAAATGGTAAAAAGCCAAACTTTGGATATCGAAGTTCAAGAAAATTTTCAAAAGCAAACTTACCGTAACCGCATGTATATTTTGGGTGCAAATGGTAAATTAATGTTGAATATTCCAATTTTACACAACGGAACACGTTTGTTCAAAGATTTGCAACCTTCTTATGAATATGATTGGCAAAAAGAACACATCAAATCGTTAAAGTCAGCTTATCAAAGTTCTCCATATTTTGAATATTATGAAG
>NZ_DKSQ01000012.1:10701-26754 GCF_002472765.1 Empedobacter sp. UBA7252 | reverse complement strand
TTTTGAATATTATGAAGATGAAATTATTCCAATTTTAGAACAAAAAGAGAAATTTCTTTTAGATTTTAATCTAAAAACAATTGATTTCATCAACAAGAAATTAAGCTTAGATTTGGAGATTTCTAAAACTGAAACCTATCAAGATCTGAATCCTGAAAATGATTTCAGAAATCAATTTTCTGCTAAAAAAGCACCTCAGTATAACCTACCAGAATATGCACAAGTTTTTGATGATAAATTTGAGTTTATAGAAGGTTTGAGTATCTTAGATTTACTTTTTAGCGAAGGACCAAGTGCCGCAGTATATTTAAAAAACTTAATAAAATAACAACATGAGAAAATTATTTATTGCTTTAGGATTTGCCTTTACATTAGGGTTTGTTCAAGCACAAACAACAGAAGTACCAAAAGAAAAATGGTATCATGCAGGTGTAGAACAAACAGGTGTTTATGGTGTAAATACTGATCAAGCTTTACAATTCTTAAAAGACAACAAAAGAAAAGCAAATACAATTATTGTAGGAGTTTTGGACAGCGGTGTTGAAAATTTTCACGAAGATTTGAAAGCAAATATGTGGTCAAATCCAAAAGAAATTCCAGGAAACGGAATCGATGATGACAAAAATGGTTACATTGATGACGTACATGGATGGTCTTTTTTAGGAACAGCAAAAGGAATCAATTACAATGATGATACCACTGAATTAACACGTGTTTACAAAGCTTTATCATCTAAATACGCAACTTTCGATCAAAAGAAAAATCATGAAGCTATTGTAAAAAATCCTACTGAATATGCTGAATTTCAAAAAATTGAAAAAGAATATTTAAGCGCTGTAGGAAAAGCAAAATATAACCAACAAGTTGCTCAATCTAAATTGAATGCTGTTGAAGGTGGTGTAAATAAAATGGTTCTTGAATTTGGAGATACTAAATTAACTAAAGATATTTTAAAAAATTACCAACCAACAGATTCTCAAATCTTAGAAGCTTTATGGATTTTTGGTGAATTGAAAGAAGAGCAATGGGTTGGGAAAACGATGAAAGAAGTTTCGAATACCTATTTAGGAGCTGCTCGTCGTGCTGCGAAGGGAGATGCTTTATCTTCTCACTTAAATTTAGATTTGGTTGATCGTAAAGATGTTGACAATCCAAATGATAAAAAAGAGCGTTTTTATGGAAACAGTGATTCTAACGGACCTGAATCTTCTCACGGAACTCACGTAGCTGGAATTATCGGTGCTGTAAGAGGAAATAATATCGGTTCTGAAGGAACGACTGGAGGAAATAATGTAAAAATTATGTCGGTTCGTACAGTTCCAAATGGAGACGAACGCGATAAAGATGTTGCAAATGCAATTTACTACGCAGTTGACAATGGAGCAAAAATCTTGAATATGTCTTTCGGAAAACCTTATTCTCCTGATGCAGATTTAGTTTGGGATGCGTTCAAATATGCTTCTGATAAAGGTGTTTTAATCGTTAAAGCGGCTGGAAATAGCAACGAAGATATTGATGTTCATGTACATTATCCAACTAATTTTAGAAATGGAAATGTTGTTTCTAAATCTGTTCTTACGGTTGGTGCTTCTACTAAAGATCCAAATGCTTTAAAAGCTCGTTTCTCTAACTATGGTAAAAAATCGGTAGATGTTTTTGGACCAGGACAAGAGATTTATGCAACATATCCAGGGGTTGATCAATATCGTTTCTTAAACGGAACTTCTATGGCTTCACCTGCTGTTGCTGGTGTTGCAGCGTTGGTTTGGTCACATTATCCAAAATTAACTGCAGAAGATATTCGTAATATCTTAATGGAAACAGTTAATAAAAATGAGCAATTAAAAGAGATTTCTGTTGCTGGAGGTGTTGTAGATTCTTACAAAGCTGTACAAAAAGCTGAAGAAATTTACAAACAACGTAAATTGAAATAATTTTAAATTTAACACAACATTATAAAAAGGCTTCAAATTTTGGAGCCTTTTTTGCGTTTAAACTCGAGATAATTTTAGATGTAACAATTTCGGTTGTTTCTCGACATATAGATAAATCAATTATGAAAAAATTCTTATTAAGTATATCAGTTGCCATGTTTGTTGGTGTGGCATCGTTCGCACAAGAAACGACAACTGCTCTACCATTGCCTAAAGTTGATCAAAAATATTGGCAACACGAATCTTTAGAAGAAAGTGGTGTTTATGGTGTAAATACTCAAAAAGCTTTACAATTTTTAGAATCAAAAAAACGTAAACCTTCACAGTTAATTGTTGGTGTTTTAGATTCTGGAGTTGAGATTACTCACCCAGATTTAAAAGATAATATTTGGACAAACACCAAAGAAATTGCTGGAAATGGAATTGATGATGACAAGAATGGTTATGTTGATGATATTCATGGTTGGAATTTTATTGGAGGAAAAGATGGTAAAAATGTTGATGGAGATACATTAGAGTTAACACGTCTTTTTGTAAAATACCGCGATTTATTCGAAAAAAGTAAAGATGCAGCTTCTAACAAAACAAAATTCCCAAAAGAATTGGAAGAATATCAAAAAATAAAACCTGAGTTCGAAAATAAATTAGCCGAAGCAAAACAAAATGCAGCGCAATATGTGCAGATGAATGATATTTTCTCAGTTGCATTTCCTGCTTTGATTAAAGAATGGGGCGAAAAAGAGTTGAATGAAAAAAATATGATGTCTTTTAAACCTGTTTCTAAAGAAGCACAACAAGGGATGATTATTTTTGGTATGGTTCCGAAAGAAGCTTGGGAAGGAAAATCAATGAAAGATTTCTTAACAGAAGTTGGAAATGAAATTTCAGAAGGAACAAAATACTACAAAGAACAAGTTGAAATTAACTTGAATACAGAATTAGATCCTCGTCCAATTGTTGGTGATAATTATGCTGATAAATCAGAACGTTTTTACGGAAATAATGATGTAGATGGCCCTGATTCTATGCACGGAACACACGTTTCTGGAATTATTGCAGCAAAATCTGGTAACGGAATTGGAATGGATGGAATCGCTGGAAATGGTTATGTAAAAATCATGTCAGTTCGTACAGTTCCAAATGGAGACGAACGTGATAAAGATGTTGCGAATGCCATTCGTTATGCAGCAGATAATGGAGCAAAAATCTTAAATATGTCTTTTGGAAAAGCTTATTCTCCTGATAAACAAATTGTTTGGGATGCATTTAAATATGCTGAGAAAAAAGGTCTTTTATTGATTAAAGCTGCAGGAAATGAAAACGTAAATATTGATGACGAAATTCACTTCCCTACCGTTTATGACGACAAAGGTGTAGAAGTTTCTAAAAACGTAATTACAGTTGGAGCAAATACAATGGATAATGACAATTTAAGAGCAAGTTTTTCTAATTTTGGTAAAAAGTCTGTAGATGTTTTTGCGCCAGGAAATGAAATATATTCTACTGTTCCTAATAAAGATGGGGAATACAAAAATGAAAGCGGAACTTCTATGGCTTCTCCAGTTGTAGCAGGAGTTGCGGCTTTGGTTTGGGCACATTATCCTAAATTAACTGCAACAGATATCAAACAAATATTGTTAGAATCTGTCAACAAAAATCCTGCTTTAACAGATATTTCTGTAACAGGCGGTGTTGTTGATGCGTACAAAGCTGTTCAATTAGCAGAAAAAATGTATGTTGCTAAAAAATTGAAGTAAGGAAATCTTAATATCACCATTTCTTATAGTATTTAAGTAACAAAATAAACTTGGGTTAGATTCTATTTTTTTTAGAGTCTAACCTTTTTTTGTATAAGATATTTCTTGTACAGATTGAATAAAAATTGTCAGTTCGAGTGATTTTTAGGAAAAATTATAAATGAATCATTTATTTAAAATCATAATTTCTCCTCGCCCATTTTTTACTTGGTTCAATCCATTCATCAAGAGCTTTATAAAGAAAACCATGCTTTAAGCCATTATTTAATTCAATTTCTTTGAAATGCTTGATTTTATTGGTTGAATTTTCTTTACGTTTTATAGCTGAAACGCCAAATGCATCAGACTTCTCGTAAATGGTTAAAACATTTCCAGAAAATTTTATATCAGGCATTTCTTCTAAATCACTTTCTTGAAACGAACCAATAAATACATAGTTGATTTGAGGATTATTTTTAAAAGTTGATACATATTGCGCAATGTAACCACCTTTCGAAGTTCCTACAACCGTAATATGATTAGGTTTAACACCTGTATTAATCAAACTATCAATTTGCTTAACAACCTTTTTTGCATATTTTATTCCGTCTGTTTTCGGCTTTCTTTTCTCACTAATCACAATAAAACCGTCTTTCTTGAATGAATTCAAAACTTTAGAATACTCAATTTTAGTTTTATAGACTGTATCATAATCTCCATCGTTATGCGTTTCTAAATATTTATTATGGAGAAAAAAGATATAATCTTGATCCTTTACATTTTTTGATATTTTATGTTGCGAACAACTCATTAAACCAATTATGAGAATCAATAAATATTTCATTAATAATTTTTTAAATCAATCAAATATAACCAAAAAACCCTCACTAAAAAGTGAAGGTTTTTTTTATATTCTAAATTTGTAAATCTAAATTCAAACTTACTTACCAGTTCATCAAAACAGAGCCCCATGTAAATCCTGCTCCAAAAGCAGTCATCATTACTAAGTCACCTTTTTTGATTTTACCTTCTTGTTTTGCTTCACTCAATGCAATAGGAATAGATGCTGCCGTAGTATTTCCGTAACGCATAATATTGTTATAAACTTTCTCATCTGGTAATCCCAATTGTTTTTGTACAAATTGAGAAATACGCAAATTCGCCTGATGTGGAATAAATAAATCTAAATCTTCTGGCTTTTTATTCGCAGTCGATAAAGCTTCGATAATTGATTCTGGAAAACGAGTTACCGCATGCTTGAAAACATAGTTCCCATTCATATATGGATAAATCTCTTTTTTAGTTAACGTATTACCTTCTTTCAATAATTCGTCTGACCAACCTGTTTTTGTTCCAGGGAAAGTAACTGCTAATTCTTCGGCAAATTCACCTTCAGAATGTAAATTAGTCGATAAAATTCCACGTCCTTCTTCTTCCGTTGCCGAAACAATTACTGCTCCTGCTCCATCTCCAAAAATTACTGAAACGCCACGACCTTCATCCGACATATCCAATCCGAATGAGTGCACTTCTGCTCCAATCACCAAAATATTTTTGTAAACTCCTGCTTTTATAAAAGCATCAGCCGTTGATAACGCATATACAAAGCCAGAACACTGGTTACGAATATCCATTGCCCCAATTGTACGACAACCTAACTCTTTTTGCACCAATACACCATTTCCAGGAAAATAATAATCGGGAGATAAAGTCGCAAATAATATAAAATCAATATCTTGAGCAGTGATTCCTGCATCTTCTAACGCATTTTTAGCCGCAATAACTCCCAAATCTGTAGACGAAATCTTAGAACCTGGCTCGATATGTCTTCTTTCGACAATCCCTGTACGTTCCTGAATCCATTCGTCATTGGTATCCATCACTTCAGCTAAATCAAAGTTTGTAACAACTCTTTCGGGAACATAATGCCCAACACCTGTAATAATAGAGTGTATCATGTGATTATGGTTTACTTTTCAATTGAAGCAAAGATATTAAATGATAAGCATTCTTTAAAACAAATGCGTCTTTTTGACAATAAATTATTTAGAAAATCTTGTTTTTAATATTCCGTTCATAATGATAGAAAGTACCATTACCCCTGTAGCAATATAAAATATAGGATTCATATGTTCTGAATCTCCAAAAATAAGACTTGCCAAAATGATGCCATAAACTGGTTCTAAATTTACGTTCAACATCAACGTAAAAGCACTAACATGTTTCAGCAAATCAACTGATTCTATTTGTGCAAAAGCTGTAAAAATGACGCCAAGCAAAGTCAACCATCCTAAGTTTGACCAACTTATATTTACAACTTCAGAAATAGCTTCTGGCTGAAAAAGAATCATTACCACCGAAAGTGTGATAACTCCACCAATCATTTCGTATAAAGTAACTTTAGTTGGTTTGATTGACTTTGGTAATCTCGAATTAAGAACTGCAAATAATGCCGATAGAAAACTACACAAAATACCAATGATAATTCCCAATTTATAATCTTCTGGTGATGCATTAAAAATAACAGCTACACAAGTGGAAACGATTATAGCAAGAATTATTTCGAGCAGATTAATTTTTCGTTTAAAAAAAATAGGTTCTAAAATCGCACTAAAAAGCGCGCCCATCGACAACGTACTCAACGCAATTGAGATATTAGAAAGTTTAATCGACAAATAAAATGTAAACCAATGTATTCCTACAATTCCACCGATAGCAAGTAATTTCAACAATTCGTTTTTAGTTACCTTGAAATCCATTTTTCTGAACTTCATATAAATAAAAACAGCAATAGCCCCAATAAGAACACGATACCAAACCATTGACAACGCACTCATTGTAACTAATTTTCCGAAAACTCCTGTAAATCCCCAAAGAAGTACGAGAAACTGCAACCGAAGTTGAACTTTTGAAATCATTCTAAGTCTTTTTCGCAAAAGTAAAGTTTAATTCTATATTGCTAAAACGATTTGATTGATTTAATCTGTAAATAATTTTGTATAAGTTCTAATATTAAATTAACATTAAATAATTATTACTCAAACTTTAATTCTTATTCTTCGTTGTATTTTCGAAACTTCAAAATTAATCGATGGATTTTAGTATTTTTTTACAACCAGATGCATTAGTTGCATTATTTACATTAACAATGTTAGAAATCGTTTTAGGGATTGATAATATTGTTTTTATTTCTATTTTGTCAGGAAAATTGCCTGCACATCAACAAAAGAAAGCACAACAGCTTGGTTTATTTTTAGCCATGTTTACACGTGTTATCCTTTTATTCTCACTAAGTTGGGTCATGAGTCTTACCACTCCTCTATTCAATATTGGCGAATGGATTGGCATTACTTCAACCGAATGGTTAGAAAAATTAGCAATCTCTGGTCGAGATTTGATTTTACTAATCGGAGGATTATTCTTGATTTATAAATCGACTGTAGAAATTCACCACAAAATAGAAGGTGTTGAAGAAACCGGAGGAAAAGTGAAAGTCCATTCTTTTGCAGGAACTATCGTACAAATCTTAATTTTAGATATTGTTTTCTCATTAGATTCTGTAATTACAGCAGTTGGTATGGCAGAACATATTGAGGTTATGATTGCGGCTGTAATTATTGCTGTTGCAGTTATGATGCTTTCAGCAAGTGCGGTTTCTAAATTTGTGAACGATCATCCAACGGTTAAAATGTTGGCTTTATCATTCTTATTATTAATCGGCGTTTCGTTATTAGCAGAAGGGTTTGATCAACACATTTCGAAAGGATACATTTATTTTGCCATGGGCTTCTCTGTTTTAGTCGAATTCTTGAATTTGAAAATGAAGAAAAAACATTCGAATCCAGGAATTGTTCGAAATATGGTTGGTGATGCAGAAGAACAAAACAAAAATATATAATACAAAAAAGAGTTTTTTTCAAAACTCTTTTTTTATTTATTCTCTAAAATAGTTTCGTTTTCAGCTTCAACTTTCTTTTCATATTTTTTTCGGATATATTCTGCAGCCAATGTTACGGCTACTCCACCAATTATTCCATATATTGAACGTTTTCCCAAAAATTTAGCTACCGTTACTCCCGTTGTAGCGGCTGTTGTTAATAAACCTATTTTAGTTCCTTTCTCCGTTTGATTTTTTGTTAATGCATCTAAAATTTTCATAGCTTTTTATGTTTAGTCTTAGAAATACTTACAATTATCAAACCATTTTTATTTAATAAAATTTTCTACCAATTCTTTTGGACGACCTACTATTCCACTTTTTCCATCTGTCACTATTGGACGTTGAATCAATTTTGGATATTCAACCAAAGCATTCAAAATTTCATCATCAGAAAGTTCATTTCCTTTAAAATTTATTTTCCAATCTTCTTCATTTGTCCTTACTATATCAATTGGTTTTAGATTTAGTCTTGTTAAAATAGTTCTCAATTCATCTTTCGTCAAAGGCTCTTTCAAATATTCTCTTATTTCAAAATCTTTTCCAGACTCTTCCAAAACCTTTACTGCATCTCTACTTTTTCCGCAACGCGAATTATGTAATATTGTGTACATAAATACTCTTTTAGAAATTAAATATAGTTCAAAAAAAAGAATCCTTATATAAGGATTCTTTTTTTATTTTCTTTTTACATTAACAGCCATAAGACCTTTTTTTCCTTTTTCAATATCAAAAGTAACTTGATCATTTTCATTTACTTTGTCAATTAATCCAGAAACATGTACAAAAACATCTTCACCTCCGTTTGCGTTAGAGATAAAACCAAACCCTTTTGATTCGTTGAAGAATTTTACTGTTCCTTCTTGCATAGTTGTATATTTAATTAATTTATTTTTTTGATATTTGAATTGCTCTGAATCCTTTTTCAGACATTTCTTTTTTGAACTGTACTTGATCTCCTACTTTAAGTAATTCTTTTGATTCTTTGAAGTGGAAGAAGATTTTATCGTTAGAAGCTGGTACTTTAATAAAACCAAAACCTTTTGAATCGTTGTAGATATCAACCATACCTTCTATAAAAACATCTCTGTTATCAGATTCAAATCTTTTATTATTCAGCAAATCGGCTTCTTTGTCTTGTAAATGAGGTGGTACATCTGTAAAATTACCAAGTACATCAACATAGACAATCATATCTTCTAATGATTTTCCTTTGTTGTTATTCTCTTTTCTATTCTCTCTTTTGTTTAATTTTTCTAATTTTTTTAAAGCTTTCTTTTTGCTATTTTCTTTTTTAGATGTAGAATCTGCCATAAATGTTTGTATAGATTTTTTGTTTTTAATACTGATAAAACCTAAGAAAACATGAATTAATTATCCGACAACATTTATATTATAATGTAGTAAAACTTACAAGTATACGTTTTAGAAAACAGAAGTTAAAATTATATTGACTAGGTCAATTAGTGAATTAAAAAAAGTAAAATAAAGAATACAATTGTAAACTATTAAGACAAAATATCTTCTTAAGTACGTTGCAAAGGTAATAAGTTTTAATGAATTAAATGGTATTAATTTCTAGAGAATTCTATATGATAAAAAGTTCTAATCTAATTGTGATTAGAACTTATCATGATTGATATCGTTAAAATTGGTAAATAAACGTGTTTATATTCATGCCTGCGCCAACAGATGCAAATAATACCACATCGCCTTCATTTATCTGGTGATTTTCTAAATCATTATCCATAATCATTTTCAAAAGAATTGGAATTGTTGCCACACTACTATTGCCAAGTTTATGAATATTCATTGGCATAATATTTTTTGGCACATCTTGATCATATAAACTATAAAAGCGTTTTACGATTGCTTCGTCCATTTTTTCGTTGGCTTGATGAATCACTATTTTACTGATATCGTCAATATTATATGAGCTATCATCAACACATTTTTTCATTGCTAAAGGTACTTTGGATAAAGCAAACTCATAGATTTTTCTACCATACATTTTGATGTATTTGGTATTCGGACATTTTTCTGAATTATACGATTTTCCAAAAAACAGATAATCTTTTTCTTCGTTTGCATAAGAGGCAGATAAATGGGCTTGTATTCCTTTATTGTTTGTAGAAGCTTCTAATATTGCTGCACCAGCGCCATCTGCATATATCATTGTATCTCGGTCGTGTTCATCTACTACTCTCGAAAGAGTTTCAGCACCAATTACCAAACATCTTTTTGCTAATCCAGCTTTTATAAATGCATTGGCTTGTATAACACCTTCTACCCAACCTGGACAACCAAAAATAACATCGTAAGCAACACAATAAGGATTTTGAATTTTCAATAAATTTTTTACTCTTGCAGCAAGACTTGGCACCATATCAGACTGAATCGTATCGTGTTTTACATCTCCAAAATTATGAGCGAATATAATATAATCAATAGTTTCTGCGTCGATATTTGCATTTGTGATGGCTGAAGCAGCTGCCATATAGCCTAAGTCTGATGTTACTTGATCTTTTCTGGCATATCGACGTTCTTCTATTCCTGTTATTTGTTTTAATTTATGCGAAATTGTAGCATTATTTTGATCTAAAATTTCTCCTTGTTCATTAAAAAATTGATGTTCTTCAAAAAAATGATTTGATATTTTTTCAGTTGGAATATATTTTCCTATTCCTATAAAGTGATTTGTCATATATATTTTAGATAACAGAGTTAGAATCTGCTATCGGATACAATCTCGGGATAACTTTAAGAACTATTGCTATAAAGTTACATTTTTAACTTAAACTTTATATTTATACCAAAATTATATCTTATAAAATATTAAATTAATAAATTTCATGATGATAATTTTTCAATGTCTCTTAGATATATATATAAATAATATGAAATAAACATTTATATTTCAGAACTACTATTCATGTAATTCTAAATTATTAGAATATAAGTGTAAATGTAGATATAAACACTTAATATCGTTATTTTTCAATATATTTAATCAAATTAAAAAATTATGAAAAAGCTATTTTTATTCTTCAGCGTTTCTCTCCTATTTTTTGCTTGTACAACCAATCAATCCACACAAAATTCAGTGCCGAATAAAGATGAGAATTCATTAAAATTCGAGCCGAATGAAGATGGCGATTATGATATTGTTGTATTTGATCCTCAATATGATATTTATTTAAAAACAACTGCATTACCCAAAGAATATTATTCAAAAGAATATTACGAACAAAAAAATCGCCAATATGTGATGATTTGGAATCAACGACATATGCAACCAATGACATATAATCCAGATTTGTATGCAGTAAGTATAGATTTAGATCCTTCTGTTGACTATGGTTATGATTTTGAATACAAATTATTTAACTTTTTTCGATTTATTGAACATAAATATCGTGTCAGAATTAGATAATATCGTTTATTTTTGCAAGCTAATTTTAGAAAGATGAACGATTTTTCAATCAAAATATACAATCAAATCATTGAAGCAATTCCAGATTTTACAGGGCTTCACAAAAAAGATACCGAATTATTAGAATTCCATATCGAGAATGAATACAAATCGACTTTTGGTGATCTTTATATTCAGACTTCGGATGATGATAAGATTTGGATCAAATCTTCTTTTCCTTTTACAACTTACGAAGTAGATTCTGTTGAGGAACTTTTGTATATTTTGGAAGGTTTGTTGTTCAACCAATTATTCTGGGTAATTAGTTATGATGATGGTGATTGGGACGATACTTTTTTGATGCTGAAAGACCAAGAAATTAAAACGGAAGACGGTTTTACTTATAAAATTCTTTCTTGGAACGGAAAAGATGATAAAGTGATTAATGCTTAACCTCGTGTTCATAAAATCCCCTATTTTTATACATTTGCAATTATGTTTAACAACGAATTACTAAAAGACATCCAAAAACGTACACAAGATTTGCACGAATATTTGGAAATCGAACAAAAAGAAATCGAAGTTCAAAATGAAGAAGAACACGCTGCTTCACCTGAATTTTGGAACAACCCGAAAGAAGCCGAAGCTTTTATGAAAGTTTTACGTGGTAAAAAGAAATGGATTGATGAATACCAAACGATTGCAAATGCAGTAAATGATGTCGAAGTTTTAGTAGAATTTAACCGCGAAGGCGAGGTAAGTGACGAAGAAGTTATGGAACAATATACTGTTGTTGCTAAGCTTTTAGAAGATATAGAATTCAAGAATATGCTTTCAGAAGAAGGAGATAATCTTGGTGCAATTCTTCAAATTACTGCGGGAGCTGGAGGTACAGAATCTTGTGATTGGGCTTCTATGTTGTTGCGTATGTATTTGATGTGGGCCGAAAAACATGGATATAAAGTAAAAGAATTAAACTATCAAGCGGGTGATGTTACAGGTGTAAAAACGGTAACATTAGAAGTTGATGGCGAATTTGCTTTTGGTTATCTAAAAGGAGAAAATGGTGTGCATCGTTTGGTGCGTATTTCGCCTTTTGATAGTAATGCAAAGCGTCACACAAGTTTCGTTTCGGTTTATGTTTCCCCAATTGTGGATGATACAATCGAGATTGAAATCAATCCTGCTGATATCGAATTACAAACGTCTCGTTCTGGAGGAGCTGGAGGGCAAAATGTAAATAAGGTAGAAACTAAAGTTCAGTTAACGCACAAACCAACTGGGATTGTAGTTGTTTGTCAGGTTGAACGTTCTCAGTTAGCCAATCGCGAACGTGCAATGGAGATGTTAAAATCTGAATTGTATAAGATTGAGTTAGAGAAAAAAATGGCTGCACGTAATGAGATCGAGGCAAATAAGATGAAAATCGAATGGGGTTCTCAAATTCGTAATTATGTGATGCATCCATACAAATTGGTAAAAGACGTCAGAACAGGAACTGAAACAGGTAATGTGGATGCTGTAATGAACGGTGATATAGACGAATTCTTGAAATCGTTCCTAATGTTAATGGGACAAAAAGAAACGTCAAAATAGTTTTATCCTAAATTTCTTTCATGAAAATATTAATCGGAGGTGCTGGAGAAGTTGGTTTTCATTTGGCTAAATTACTTTCTAATGAAATGAACGACATCGTCATCATGGACATGGACAAGGACAAGTTGTTGATGATCGAAAACTCGTTAGATGTAATGGCTTATCGTGGTGATATCACTTCTTTCAAGGCTTTGCGAGAAGTTGGAATTGATGATACAGATATTTTTATATCGGTCACTCATCTTCAAAACACAAACCTTACAAGTGCTTCGATTGCGAAAGATTTAGGGGCAAAACGCACATTAGCTCGAATTTCGAATCCTGAATTTCTTTACAAAGAAAATCAATTTTGGGTTCAAGGAATGGGAATTGATGCATTAATTAGTCCTGAGAAATTAGCGGCTGATGAGATTTATTCTCTTGTTCAACAATCTGCTTTCAATGCGATGCATCCCTTTGCAAATGGTCAACTTTTTATGGTTGGAACTGTTTTGGATGCGGATTGTAAAATTTTGGACAAGCAGTACAAAGACATGTATTTGACGACGAAAGGTGGCGAAGACAATCTTTTGATGCCAATTGCAATAATTCGTAGCAACGAACGTGGCGAATATCAAACCATTATTCCCGAAGCCGAAACTGAATTTAGAATAGATGATCACGTTTATTTTATTGTCAAAAAAGCTGGAATTTTAGAAGTTTATAAAATCCTTGGAAAGAAACAAGAATATTTCAAAAATGTAATTGTTTTAGGAGGAGGAAGTATTGGTGTCAAAGTTGCCAAACTTTTAAAAGATAACAAGCACAATGTTAAGTTATTAGAAATCAATCGAAACAAAGCTTTTGATTTAGCTGACGATTTAAATAACATTTTGATTATCAATGGTGATGGTCGAGATGGAGAATTGTTATTGGAAGAAGGTATTTCTGATTCGGATGCTTTTATCGCTGTGACAGGAAGTTCGGAAACGAATATTATGTCATGTCTTTTGGCAAAATCAAAAGGCGTTAAAAAAACAATTGCTTTGGTCGAAAATATCGACTATATACATCTTAGTCAAGAAGTTGGAATTAACGCTTTTATCAATAAAAAACTCTTAACCGCAGATAGTATTTTCCGTTATATTCGACAAGGTTCTGTGATGGATGTAACAGGAATTTCTGATTTAGATGCTGAAGTTTTAGAATTCCGTATTCACGAAAATTCTGAAATCGCATTCAAAAAAGTAAGCGATTTTCCGTTTAAAGAAGGTGCTATTATTGCTGGAATTGTTCGCAGAAATGATGGATTTATTCCAACAAAAGATTTCATTATCGAACCAAAAGATCACGTCGTTGTTTTTAGTCAAGCGAATTTAATTCCAAAAGTGACCAAATATTTTAAATAATGAAATCACTTAACATCAAAGTAATCCTGAATCTTTCGGGTGTTTTATTACTATTAAATGCGCTCTTTATGTTTATTGCAACATGTGTCAGCATTTATTTTAATGATCATCTACTCTACCCTTTTTTAGTTTCGGGGAGTTTAGTGGGATTGTCGGGAGCTGCAATGATGTATTTTACGCGTGACAGAAGAAAACATATCAACAAACGCGAAGGTTATATCGTGGTTTGTGTCGGATGGCTTTTCTTGATTCTTTCGGGGTGTTTACCCTATGTTACCTCGTTAATATTTCTACCAAACGATCATATCATCAATGAAAATTTTAGTTTTGTCAACATTATTTACGAAACCGTTTCTGGTTATACAGCGACTGGGACATCAATTTATGATGATGTAGAAAGTCTCCCAAAAAGTATATTATTTTGGCGAAGTACAACCAATTGGATTGGTGGTATGGGGATTATCGTTTTGACGATTGCGATTTTACCGTTTCTTGGAATTGGTGGTCGACAGCTTTTTATGGCAGAAGCGCCTGGAATTTATACGGATAAAATTCACCCTCGAATTACAGAAACAGCAAAAAACCTTTGGTTAGTTTATTTAGGCTTAACTGCTTTTTTTGCGATGTTGCTTTATTTTGGTGGAATGAATTTATTTGATGCTGCAAATCATTCGATGAGTGTGATTGCAACGGCAGGTTTTTCTACTAAGAATGAAGGTTTGATGTATTGGAATAACAATATTTTTATTCAATATGTATTAATCGTGATGATGTTTTTGGGCGGAACAAACTTCGCATTGATTTATTTATTGATTAAAGGACAATTCAAAAAAGTATGGAAAAATGAAGAATTCCGTTGGTGGGTTGGTTTACTTGCTGTCGTTACATTTATCGTTTTTGTTGTATTATTTTTCAATATTTACCCTAGTTATTCCGTCGAAACCTATTCGTGGTTTAATTTCGAACATTCATTCAGAAGTTCATTATTCCACGTTGTATCTATCGCATCTACAACAGCTTTGGCAATGGAAGATTACACAAGTTGGTTAACCGTAACCACACTTATTTTCTTCTCTTTGTTCTTCATCGGAGGTTCGGCAGGTTCTACATCTGGAGGAATTACAGTTATTAGACACGTCATTTTATTAAAAAATAGTTGGATCGAATTTAAGCGTATTTTACACCCAAACGCAATTATTCCTGTTCGTTATAACAATCGTTCGCTTAACCAATCTATTGTTTTCCACGTCATGGCATTCTTTGTCATGTTTATGTTTACATGGATTGTGAGTTCTATTTTGTTTGCGCTTTTGAATTATGGTATAACAATGAGTTTCCAAGATATTTTGGCCTCTTTAACATTAACTGCTTCCACTTTAGGAAACGTAGGTCCGGGAATTGGCGAATTTGGTCCGGGTACTTCAATGAATTCTTTAACGGATAGTGCAAAATTATTATGTTGTTTTTTAATGGTTTTGGGACGATTAGAGCTTTATACAATCTTAATTTTATTTACGCCTGCTTTCTGGAAAAATAATTAATGGGATGCTTCTAAAATTACTTTCTGAATGATTTCTTCGGTTTGATCTGGGAAATCTTTCTCAATAATTTTATTCGAATCCACCCAACGTTGCAATTGTGCTACATTCAAATCATATGAATAATCAACGCCAATCATTTTTAAAGCTTCGCAATTACATAATTGTTCGTATTGACCTTTAATCGGAATCACAAAAAGCTTCTTTTTAAGATAAATACTTTCGGCAGGCAATTCGAAACCAGCACCGCACAAAACTCCTTTACAATTTTCTAAAGTTCTAGTAAAAAGACGTTCATCAATTGGATAAATTTGAACATTAAATTGACGCGTAACATCTTTCACAAAAGGTGAAAAAACTTTCCATTTTGAATCTTTAATCAGTGATAATTTCTCCATAATTTCTGTTGGATGAAAACTTGGTAAATACACCAAATAGTAATCTTTTCGTTTTGGACGCAATGCTCTAATTTTATCTCGAATGATTGGTAAAAAAATAGCATCATTATATTC
>NZ_DKSQ01000012.1:0-10657 GCF_002472765.1 Empedobacter sp. UBA7252 | reverse complement strand
AAACCGTAATACTTAGAAGTTGGTGCGTAATATTTTAAAATCGTTTCGCCCGTTTTATTTTTCACTGTTGGTGTTTCATCAAATAAAAATGAAGCTTGATGACTCAAACCAACAATATTTATCTTTTTCTTTCGAGCTGCATGTGCCGTAATTGGCTCAAAATCATTAATAATTAAATCATATTTTTCAATTGGAAAATGATTCACTTCATTCCAAAAAGATTTAAAACTATTCTCCTTAAAAATTCGTTTATACGAAACTTTCCCAAGCTGATTATAAAACAACGACAAGCCATTGTGATGTTTAAATTGATAATTTTCGAGTTGTAATTGTGAATTAGAACCACTCACAAAAACATTCAAATCTCCATATTCTTCAAGGATTGGTAACATTTTTTGCGCACGAGCCAAATGTCCATTTCCTGTTCCTTGCAAAGCGTATAAAATTTTCATTTATTTTTTATTGAGAATTGAAACAATCAGTTCATCTAACGAATAATTGAACTCGATTTCTTCTAAATTTTGCATCAAAGTATGTTTATGTTCTTCAAAATAAAACACTGACCAATTTCCGTCTACACATTCTAAAGCAGATAAATTCTCAATCCAATCCCCCGAATTCATATAAACACAAATTCCTTTATCCGTTTTTACTTTTCGCAATTGTGGTTGATGAATATGTCCACAAACTACATAATCATATTCATTTTCGATCGCTAATTCGGCAGCAGTTTGTTCAAAATCATTGATATGCTTCACCGCTTTTTTCACTGAATTTTTAATCTTTTGAGATAACGAATAACGTTCTCTTCCAAAAAACTCTAAACATTTATTGATAAAATAATTCAACTGAATTAATTTATCATAACCCCAACCACCTAATTTCGCAATCCATTTCGAATGTTGAATCGATGCATCAAACACATCTCCATGAAAAATCCAAGCGACTTTATCATTTTGTTTCAACATATATTTATCCGTTAAAAGAATATTTCCAAAACGCATTGTGGTAAATTTACGTAACAATTCGTCATGATTTCCTGTTATATAAACGATTGGAATTCCTTGTTCTGAAAGATTTAACAAATAACTAATAATTTGAAGATGCGTTTCTGGGAAATAACTTTTCTTAAAATTCCAAATATCCACAATATCACCATTGAGAATAATTTTTTTTGGATTGATTGACTGTAGATAAGCTAACAGCTCTTGTGCTTTGCAACCAAAAGTTCCTAAATGCACATCCGAAATAACAACAACATCAAGATTACGCTTCATTGATTTTTATTTAAATTTCGAAATCAAATATTACTTAAACGTTTTTTTAATCTTATGAAATCTTTATAAATTTGAGTCTAAATTGTAAAGTTATGAGCGAATTGAAATTCAAAACAAATATAAATTGTGACAGCTGTATCAAATCTGTAAAACCTTTTTTGGACGAAGCTGTAGGTAAAGACAATTGGAAAGTTGATACTTCTGATGAACGAAAAGTACTGACTGTGACAACAACCGAAGATGAAGAAGAAGTTGTAGAAGCTGTGACAGATGCAGGTTTTAAGATTCAGAAATTAGAAGAATAAATAAAAGCGATTCAGTAAACTGAATCGCTTTTTTGTTAGATTAACAATATATTCTTTCTTATTTTTTTACTACTTTTTGAGTAGAAGATTTTCCGTTAGAAGTAGTTTTAACTACATACGTCCCTTTAACTAATGAAGAAACATCTACATTTTGAACACCTTTAACTTCGAAAGATTTTACCAATTGTCCGTTAATATTGTAAACTTCTACAATTGTTTTATCTTTTACATTGAAAGAAGCTGTATTTGTCCATAATGTATTAGAAACTGCTTTAGTTAATGTTAAATTATCTGTACTCAAATTTGTACAAACATTTGCAGCCGTTTGTCCATTTCTAGGAGCAGCAGCAGCTACGTCAAAATCATTCTTATTATCATTTGTATCTTGACATCCTTTTAACTTTCTTTGAGCAGAATCAGTATTAGATAAAGCCGCAGTAGGACCAGATCCTTCATATTCATTAGACGTTCCAAAACCTACAAAATCAACGATATCTTTATCTGTTACATCAGTTATTGGATCAACATTAGATACAAGTGCTACTTTACCGTTCATGGCTCCTAATGCAAGAGCTGTAGCAGGAATTTGGTCTGGAGTTGGCAATGCATCTGTTCCACTATTACCTTTAGCTTGTTGAATTAAATAATATTTACCTGGCTGAATTGTAATATCTGCTAATACTTGTGTATTAGCTGCACTAACATTACCTGTAGCAGAAGCATATTGAAGTGAATGACCTTTTAATGTAACAGCTTAAGAGCCTCTATTAAACAACTCAATAAAATCATGCGTATATTTTGCGCCCGAATTTCCTCCTCCACCATAAACTTGACTAATCACAACTTGTCCAAATGATAAAGAAGATAATGCAGTAATTACTACTAAAGAATAAAATTTTTTCATATTATATCTGTTTTTAAATTATTATTATAAAGATAGTTAAAAAACAAATTCAATATACATAACGCAAAAAATTAACGATTTGGTAAAATAAAAAAGCAGCCAAAAGGCTGCTTCAACTATAAATTTTAAATTTATTTCTTAGATATGAATTGCATGTCCATATGCATCTTCTACCGCTTCCATAATAGCTTCTGCCATTGTAGGGTGCGCGTGAACAGATTTCATAATTTCATGTGCAGTAGTTTCTAATTTACGGGCTACAACTGCTTCTGCAATCATTTCAGTAACTCCATCACCAATCATGTGACATCCTAACCATTCACCATATTTCGCATCAAAAACTACTTTTACAAAACCATCAGCAGCTCCGTTTGCAACAGCTTTACCGTTTGCAGAGAATGGGAATTTTCCTACTTTTACTTCGTATCCAGCTTCTTTAGCTTTTGCTTCTGTTAATCCTACAGATGCAATTTCTGGAGAACAATAAGTACAACCTGGGATGTTTCCGTAGTCGATTGGTTCTACTTTTTCACCAGCAATATGCTCAACACATAAAATACCTTGTGCAGATGCTAAGTGAGCTAAATCTGCTCCTTTTACAACATCACCAATTGCATAATATCCTTTTACAGATGTTTCACAAAAATCATTGATAACTATTTTACCTCTTTCAGTTGCAATACCAACTTCTTCAAGACCAATATTTTCTGTATTTGGAACAACTCCTGCTGCTGATAAAACAACTTCTGCTTCAAGAATTTCTTCTCCTTTTGCAGTTTTAATTGTTGCTTTTACTAAATCTCCAGTTGTATCAACTCCTGTAACTTCTGCATTTGTTAAGATATTGATTCCAGATTTTTTAAGAGATAATTGTAATTGTTTCGAAATATCTTCATCTTCAACATTTACAATGCGTGGTAAAAACTCTACAATTGTCACTTTTGTTCCTAATGTATTGTAGAAGTGAGCAAACTCAACTCCAATCGCTCCAGAACCTACAACAATCATTGATTTTGGTTGCTTTTCCATTGCTAATGCACCACGGTAACCAATTACTTTTTTACCATCTTGTGGTAATGCAGGTAATTCACGAGAGCGTGCACCAGTTGCAATAATTATATTTTCTGAAGATAATTCACTAACAGAACCATCTGCTGCAGTAACTTTTACTTTTTTTCCTGGTAAAACTTTTGCTTCACCTTGAATTACTTCAATTTTGTTCTTCTTCATTAAGAATTGAACACCTTTACTCATACGATCCGCCACTCCTCTACTACGAGAAACAACATTTCCAAATTCGAATGAAATATCTGAAGGTAAGTTAATTCCAAAATCTTCTGCATGATTTAAGTATTTGAATACTTGAGCAGATTTTAATAAAGCTTTTGTAGGAATACATCCCCAGTTAAGGCAGATTCCACCTAATTCAGCTTTTTCTACGATTGCTACTTTTTTACCTAATTGTGCTGCTCTAATTGCTGCAACGTATCCTCCAGGACCACTTCCAATAACTATAATGTCGTAACTCATTTTTTCCATAATTTGAATGCTAATTTAATAATTATAACCCGAAAAAAAAGGAATTCCTTAAAATAGATTAAAATTTCTTACTTTTGCACTGTGAAAATATTCTTTGAAAATTACGCTGACGACTTACAGGTCGAAACTGAATTACCTTTAGAAGGTAGTTTATCACAAGCTATTGAGATTTTTCATAACCTACCTGATTATGACGGAAGTTATATTGGTTTGATGAATCAAGATGGGAATACTGTTCAGATTTCGAAATATGATCGATTTTTATTTTTAGTAGAAATCCCTGTTTACCAAGAACAAGCTTCATATTCAGTATTATTTACTTATTTTCAAGTAATGCAATTATTAGAAGATTTATACAAAGGATTTGATCCTTATAACATAAAAGGATTGAAATTTGAACAGTATTTAACAAAAAAAGCAACGAAATAATCGTTGCTTTTTTATTTTTATATTATTTAGATTTTACTGCCAAATATATTTCTCACCTAAACTTAACGTTGATTTCATCACATATTTTCCTTCCTCATTTTTTTCAGTTAATACTAAAATAGGATAATATTCACCTGCGGGAACCAATTTTGTGATATTTGTAGTAAAATTTAGCTTTTCAATTTTAGTAAAAGCAGAAATTGGTGAAACATCTAGATTTAGAAGTTCAAATCCATCTATTTCTTTAATTCCTGTTATATTTTGATTTGAAAAATATACCATTAATTTTAAGTCATTTGTAGGTTTATAATCTAAATTCTGTATAGAATTATCAACTCCACCAATTGTAACCATCAACGAATTGAAATCAATTTCTAATTTCCAACCTCCAACTAATTTTAGTTTTTTATTTACATTCGCTATGTTCAAAGAACTTTCTACAGGTGTATATATATCAGATAAAGTAGCGTCTATATTCTTTGTAGAAGCTAAAGTATTAGCATCTGTAACCTGAGGTAATTCTACATTCTTTACAACTTTATCAATTAAAATATTATTAGATTCTAAAGAAATTTTACTACTCAAAACTTTATAATTCAAAATAGAACCTGATTCTTTTTCTTTCAATAACAAAACTGGTGTATAATCTCCTTGTGCTAATGTTTCAAGATCTGAAGCTTTAAAAGTAATAGTAACGTTATTGAAGCTTGTTCCATTTCCTTCTAACTGCCCTAATTGTGCGTTTGTATTGATTTTATTCGGTAAATTATATAAATCTACAGATGTTTTTGATGGAGCAAAATATAAATCAAGAAATAAAGTCTGACTTGTTTTGTTTAAATAATTTGTCAATTTTCCTCCAGATATTTTATAGTTAGATGTATTTCCATCATTCGAAATTTTCCATACTCCTTCAAAAGAATAGTCTTTATTTATCGTAGTCGGTAAATTAATAATGTTTATACCATCTTGTTGAGCTGTAACAAAACTACTCATTATAATAGTTGCAGTAAAAAATAATTTAGTAAAAATATTCATAGGTTATATTTTAAGCTTTCCTACAAAAGGAAGAATTTAATTTACAAAAAGTGTTTAAAATTGGATTTTTTAATATTTATATACAAACTATTAATTTTTGATTAATTAATTTTACGTCGAATTATAGAATTATGACTAAAATATCACCAAAAGATACAGACCAGTTTGACAATTTTGTTCACAAAGAAACAACAACATTTGAAGATTTAACTGTTTTCGATCGCAACAATTTGGCACCAATATCTATTGATAATCAATTTGGTTTAATAGATAAAGAAGGAAATGTAATTATTCCGTTTCAATATCAAAAACTTGTGCTCACAACTGTTAATGCCTATAGCGCGCAAAAGGAGAATAAGTGGGGAATTATCACAAAATCTAACCAGATTTTGATTCCGTTCGAATATGATTTAACAAGTGATTTTATTGAAAATATTTGTGCTGTAAAAAAAGATGGAAAATGGGGTTTTATTGATTTATTAAATCAAGTTGTGATCCCGTTCGAATATGATGGTTGTACAGATTTTAGAGCTGGTTTAGCTGGAGTTGAAAAAGATGGAAAATGGGGAATGATTGATAAAAATAATCAGTTGATTATAGATTATCAATACGAATATTTAACGCCAGTCGATCAAAATTTTGCCACTTTTGGAGAAGCTACTTCACTAAAAATTGAGCGTCCAGATATATTAGCTTATTTTCCATATTTCTTATCAAAAGAGAATTATTTGATGCATTTTGGTTTAATTTCAACCAAAAACGAACAAATTTTAGGTCCAATTTCTGAATTACCAATTTTAGAAAGTTTCGAGAATCAAGCTGTTATTCGTCAAAATTATCAATTAGGTTACTTAAAAAATGGAAAAGATTTTGTGAAATTTGAACAATTTACAATCGATCCGTACGAAGAAAAAATCTTAACACAATTAGGAGTAATGAAATAAAAAAAGAGCTTTAAGAAAAGCTCTTTTTTTATTATCTATTGTTTTGGTTTATACTGCATATATTCATGATTTTCGCTCATCAACATTTTTTCCCCAACCACTTCAAAACCTTTTCTTTCGTACAATTTCTTTGCATTTGGGTTTGTAAAATCGACCAATAAACCTAATGTTTTGCCTTGCTTATTTCCTATTTCATCAATCAAATAATCCAATATTTTAGAACCTATTCCTTTCCCTCTAAAATCTTCAGAAACTGCAATTGTGTCAATATATATTTCACCTGCTTGTGTTTCATCTTGCGGATGAATAATTTGGTTATAATCATTTTTCAATAATTCTAAAACAGGTTTTCGAAGTTCTTCTAATTTTCCTCCGTCATAAAAAGTTGTTGTTCCAGCAAATTGATTATCATATTCTACAACAACTGTATTTTGATAACTATATTGATTTTCTTCTTGTTCAATTAATTTTTTCAAGAATAAAACTCCTTCTTCATAATCTGTTTTTCCGATAAAATCATAAACGATTTTATCCATCGCTAACATCATCAATCTTGCAATTGATAACGCATCTGTCTTTGTTGCTTCTCTAAAATTTAACATAAAA
The DNA here is from genome assembly GCF_002472765.1 of Empedobacter sp. UBA7252. Classification (NCBI taxonomy): domain Bacteria; kingdom Pseudomonadati; phylum Bacteroidota; class Flavobacteriia; order Flavobacteriales; family Weeksellaceae; genus Empedobacter; species Empedobacter sp. UBA7252. The sequence goes on along the minus strand of NZ_DKSQ01000012.1, from coordinate 3,615 downwards.
AAATAGCCTTGAGATTTCTCAAGGCAAGGCTAAGTTAGCAATAATTATTTTGAAATTATTTCGCTTTTAATTTATCTAACGTATTGTTATATCCTTCTTTTGCTTTTTCTCCAGCTTCTTTCGCTTCTGCTTTCACATCTTTTGCAGCTGCATTGATATCAGCTTTTGCATCTTTTGCAACAGTTTTAATATCTTCTTTTGCTTGATTAGCTTTTGCATCTACTTTATCTACAGTATTATTCACTCCATCTTTTACATCTTGCGCAGCATTATTTACAGCAGCTTTTGCATCAATCCACGCTTTATTAGCATCGTCATAAGCTTTTTGTGCAGCTTCTGTTGCAGCTTTATCACCTTTCGCTTTTGCTTCATCTAAAGCTTTTTTTGCTTCGTCTACTTTCGCTTTTGCATCAGTTTCTGATAATGTAGTTGTTGTAGTTGTCGTTTCTTTGATAACAGTCGTAGAATCATTCGCTAATGAATCTACAGTTACATTAGTTTCAGTTGTTTTTGAAGTTTCTTGTTTACAAGAAGTAGCAAATGATAATGAAGCAACTGCCACTAATACAAATAATTTTTTCATAGTTGTTTTTTTTTATTGTTTTAATAATAGAATCAGTTCTAACAATTTTAATACCAAATTGCGAACGATTATTGAATTAAAATTAAATCTTTTCAGAAAATAAAACAAGATTCTTATAGATAATTATTGATTAGAAGCACTTAGCATACGATCATTTCCAGAAATATCTTTATGAATGATTACATTTTGATAAAATTTTTGAAATAATTGTTTTGTCTCTTTTCCTAAATATTGATTGATTTCACAATAAATTTTACCATTCTCTTTCAAATGATTTTTAGCAAAATCTATTACTCGTTCATAAAAAATTAAAGCATCATCATTTTCAACAAAAAGCGCCAAATGAGGTTCAAAATTCAAAACATTTTGATGCATTTCTTTTTTTTCAAGATTTCGGATATAAGGTGGATTTGAAATAATTACATCAAATTTATGGTTTAATTGAATGTCTTCCAGTAAATTATTGTGATAAAAATTTATATTAACTTTTAAATTTTCAGCATTTGATTGTGCTATTTTCAATGCATTTTCAGAAATATCTAATGCTGAAACATTTGCATTTGGAAATAATTTTGCCAACGAAATAGGAATACATCCTGTTCCTGTTCCTAAATCAATCATAGAAATATCTTGATTTTGAGCATAATCATTTCTAATTAATTCAACCAATTCTTCCGTTTCTGGACGAGGAATTAATGTATGTTCATTCACAAAAAAGAAATCGTTATAGAAAAAAGCTTTTCCAGTAATATGTTGTATAGGTTGACCTTTTTTTAATTGTTCTAAATCTGATAAAATTTCAGTCGTTAATTCAATTTCATCTCGGCTAGATAAATCAAGATTCAACTTATCTTCTACATAAATCATGAAAATATGAGAAGCTTCTTCTTTATCATATAGTAATTGCAATTTATCTAAAAACAATTGTTTTAGCTCAACTAAAGTCATTTTGTTAAATTTTTGTAAAGTTAGATTTTATTAATTGAAAGTGCACGATTCTTGATTTCTAAAAAGTAACCAAAAAAGAAATCACAATGAAAATGAATAAATTATTATGTGCTGTTACGATGTTATTTATTAGTCACCTTTCTTTTGCGCAGATAGAAATTGATGGAAATAATAAAAAACTAACGTTAGATTGTAAGGGACAAAAAGTAGAAGTTGGCGGAAGTGGACATGTGATCAATTTGAAAGGAGATTGTACCAAAGTTGAAATCATGGGAACAAATAATACAATATCTGTTAATGGATTAACTTCTGCTGAATTAGCTGGCGAAGGAAATACATTATATTATCGTAAAGCATTATCTAAAAATGGTAAATTACCTCAAATAATTGAGGGAAATAATAATACAATTATCAAAAAGCAGTAAAAATCTTTTCATTTATTATGTCTTTAATAGTTAGAATCTCTTTCTTAATTGTATTATTAAAGAAAGGGATTCTTTATTTCTTAACATTTCCTTATTTTTTTTTCAAATTGGTTCCTAGCTGATTATAAATAAAATGTATTAATTAACTTGTCTAAACAACAAAATATCAATTAACACAAATTATTTATGAAAAAAAATTACTTCCTACTAAGTATGATTTTACTTGGTATAGATTCTTTTGCGCAGGAATACAAAATGCCCGTTTCTAGTGTTACTTCTAAACAAGAGGCACAAAGTGGTAATGAAGCTACTTTTAGCGCAGATGGTATATTAACGACAATGTACCATTCTAAATGGAATCAAAATGGAATCCCAGATCAATTAGATTTTAGTTTCAACAGTCAAGTTAAATCTATAAAATCCCTTGCCTATTTTCCAAGGCAAACAGGTACTAATGGAATTTGGACAAATGTTGAAATTTTATATTCAACTAAAGGTGATCCAACAAATTTCAAAACAGCGACTACGAGTGCTATAACATGGGCTGGAGATTCTACATCTAAAAAATTTGATTTTGATAAAGAAATTATCAATCCAGCAGTCATTAGAATAAAAGTGAATGCTGCTCTAGGAAATTTCTCGAGTGCTGCGGAAGTTGAGTTTTACTCGTCTGATCAAATTACTCCAATAGCTTCGGAGTGTGTAATACAAACAAATGAGTTCTCAAACTATAAGGATATGAAAGTTTCTCCATTAGTTACAGGTTCGTCAGCATCAAGTTTTCAAACAGGGGAAAACATAGAGCAATCATTTGATGGAGATTACAATACGCTTTATCATTCTAACTACAATTCTACTGAAAAAACTTTCCCTATTTCATTAATTTATGCTTTTGATGGAAACACACCATTAGATTATATGATCTATTATCCAAGAAATGATGGTGGAGTAAATGGTTTATTAGGAAAAGTAAAAGTTAGTTACAATACTATAGCTGACCCTACTTATATTGAAATTTCTACACAAGATTTTACGCAAACAAATGATGTAAGAAATATATCTTTTCCATCACAAATAAAACCTTCTTCTATCAAATTAGAAATTTTAGATGGCAAAGGAAATTTTGCAAGTGTTGCCAAGATGGAATTTTATCAAAAAAATTCAAACAAGTTTGATCAGAAAAAGTATTCAACAATTTTTAAAGATGATTTATTCTCAGAATTAAATTCAGGCGTAAATCAACAAACAATTGATGGAATTACTACATCTCCTTTTGTTAAATCTTTAGCACAATGTTTATTAGATAATAAATACAAAAAAATAGATCGTGTTAACGAACATAAAGCATATAAAACAATAGCTTCTATCAATAAAGAATACAAAATTGGAAATTACAATGCTTACGAAAATCCAACAGGAATAGTTTTTTCGGAAAAAACAACTAGCGTTATGTTTGTAAGTGGTATTCCTTCTGGTGAAAGTGTATATTTACGTGTTAGAGATTCTGCTAACGAAGCAAATGTAACTGATATCTCCTACCCTTTATCAAATGGAATAAATGCTATTGAAATGAAAAATAATGGATTAGGATATATTTCTTATTATTCTGATTCTAATAATCTACCAAATATAAAATTAAATGTGTAATCTTCCCTAAAA
>NZ_DKSQ01000083.1:0-10164 GCF_002472765.1 Empedobacter sp. UBA7252 | reverse complement strand
GTTATTTGGTTGCCGAAGGTACGCCAGAAGAGATTGTCAAAGTAAAAGAGTCCTACACAGCTCAATTCTTAAAAGAGAAATTATAACAGAAATAAAATAAATTATTAAAACCGAGTTTAGTTCGGTTTTATTTTGCGTTACATTTTGGGTGATGATAAACAGGGAAATTGCACGAATTCGCAATAAAACACAATTCGTTTGCCTTTTTATGAAGTGAAAGCGCCAACTCGATTTGTGATGAATTAGAAATAATGATTTCAGGAAATAAATCTACTTTTATAATTTTTCCACTTCCATCAGGATTCACTTGCAATGTGGCCTCCGAATGATCTTGGTAAGAAATTACTTCGATTTTATGTTGTGTACAACAATATAAATACGACATCATGTGACAAGAGGTCAAACTACTCAAAAGCAAATCTTCGGGATTGTATAAGTTTGGATCACCTTTGAAAGTTTTCGCAGCAGAAACTTCTAAATCAGGTTTTCCTTCAATCGAAATGTGATGACTTTTTGTATAAATTCTGGTTGAAGAATCTGTTTGAGGCTCTTTCTTAATCCAATTTAGGGCAACTTTAAATAAATGATTCAAGGCTTAATTTTTATCAAAAATAATCTTTTCTAAAAGAAAAACACAACTGAGAATCCTCAATTGTGTTTTCAAAAAATGTTATAATTTATCTACTATTTACTTTCTTAAATAGACATTTCCATATTTCGAAGAAAATTCTTGCAATGGCTGTTTACCTACGTTTGCTGCAATTACAGAATGAAAATTATCTGATTTTATAGTTTTGATTGCAAAATCTAGATTCGTGTACATCTTCCCAAAAAAAGTTTCCACTTTTATTTCTCCAATTTGTTTTGCATTCATTGTTGCATCTACACTTCCATATGTTGATTGTGCAATAATCGGTGCATCAAAATTGATAACTTCAATTGTTCCATACGTTGACTCGATAGTCGTTTTCATATGTTCAGGAACTTTGATTTCCAATGTAATACCCATTTGTACTCCTGTAGAAACCGAAGAGGATTTAATGTCATTTGCATCAATATATTTTTGATAGTCCTCTTTGGTTTGAAATTGTTTTTTCTCACTACCAAAAGTCGCTGTCACCTGATGTGGAATATCTTCTAGTTTTACAACTTTACCTTCGATGGTTTTTCCTTGACTGTTTTTGCTTTCAGTTAACTTGAAATTCGAGTCATTTTTACCATTATTGATATTAACATTTCCAGAGATACTCACTTCGTTTTGTTTCCATGTTGTGATTTTAACGATTTGTGGATAATCAAATTTTAATGTTAATTCTTGACCTTTTTCAACTGAAAAATTCTTCTGAATTTTTGTTTGAGCGATTGATAAATTTGCCAATAAGCCCACTGCTAAAGATAAAATGACTGTTCTCATAACGCTCTCAAATATATTTTACTATAATCTGATCTGAAAAGGAAACTTGTTCCTCCGCCATTTAATGTTCCTGTTGCTTGATTGTTAATTTTTATCATTTCAGATGATTTATCAACTGTTTCTAATTTTAACGATAATTCAGGTGCAATCAAAATATCACCAAACGAAGTTGTTAATTTTACATTTGCTTTTGATGATTTCGGAATTGAAGCATCCACGTGACCATAGATAGATACAAGCGACAAAGGACCTTTTACATTTTGACTAAATTTAGCATCGATAGAACCATAAATCGTGTTGATTGTTGCAGGTCCTGTTACATTTTCTAACACTACATTGTTGTAACTTGCAGTTGCTTCAACTTCGTTTTCGATATTTTTGAATGTAATGGTACTTCCAAATTGAGATTGATGATTAAATGAAATTGTTACACCTTTTGGAACTAAAATTTTGATATTTGGAGGTGTCATTTGTTGTAGTTGTTTTACCTCGATTATACCATTTTTTTCTACAACATTTATTCCTAAATCAGTGTTGTCCTCAAGTCCTAATGAGTTGATCGAGCGCAATCCTTTTGCTCTTTCGTCATTATCTCGCGATCTTGTTTTTGTAGAAAAAACAATTTCGTTTCCGTTGTAACCTTCTACTGTTACTCGTCCAAGATCAAGGTTCATTTTTCCTTTACTTACAGCTAATTTGTACGTTTTCGAATTATCTTCATTCGCACTTTTCGATTCATTTTGTGCAAAAGTGTACGTAGACATCATCATAAAAGATGCAGCTACCAAAAATATTTTTCTTATCATTTTTTGATTTTTTTGTTAATTATTATTTTCTAAAAAGAACCGCGTACGCTTCGTCTTTCACAAACGGTTTTGTTGTAGGATCCAACACCATTTCTTGTAATTTATTTGTTAATTTCAAATCGATTTGATCGTTATTGATATGCGCAATCATTCCTATTAATTCCATTTGTACCATCGGATCATCTTGTTTCATAAAAATGTCTGTTAACTCTTTTGAAACGTCCGATTTAGGTAATTTTGAAGCAAGCGCTTCGAGTGCATTTAGTCGCACAATTGTATTGTTGTCATTTAAAGCTAAGTGGTATAAACTCTCTTTCAAATTGTGATCAATACTTGGTAAATCAGTTATTTTTGCAATTGCATCAATACGATTACTTGTTGATTCTTGATCATTTAATGAACTTAAAATTTCATTTTTAAGTGCTTCATCTATACCAATTAGTTCTTCTTTTGGTTGAACAATTTTTTCAACTTTTTTCTCTTTCTGAATTGTTACAAACTGAATTTCTTTTTTATTTTGTTCAGTTTTAATTTCAGTTGGATGAACAATTTCTGGTTGAATTTCTTCTACTTTTTTAACCTGCTTTTCTTTTACAATTTCAATTGTTTTTGGTGAATTTACTTGATCATTTTTTAATAAAAAATATCCACCAACACTCAATAAAACAAGCGCAGAAGCAGCAATACTCCAATTTTGAATTCTCCATTTCTTAGGCTGTTCAATTACCAAAGTTTTTTCTTCCTGTTTAGGAATCTCAGCCTGAATTCTTTTCCATAATTCTGCAGAAGGTTCTTTGTTTTCAAAGGCTTCTCTGTTTTTTTCGATATGTTTTTTTAAAGAATCATTCATTGCAAACGGTTTGTTGTAAGGTTTCGTAAATTTTCTTTTTTGCACGATGATATTTACTTCTCACCGTGTTGTTGCTCAATCCCAAAAGTTGAGCAATGTCTTCTTGCGGCATGTCTTCGAACAGAAATAGATTCACAATTGTTCTTGTATCCGTTGGTAATTCTTCAATTGCTTGTTGCAATTCTTCAATTTTACCATCCAACATTTGTTTTTCTTCCATGCTTTCTTCGCTGTCATCAATAATATTTGCTCCAGCAACATCAGAAAAATAAACTTTGTTTTTTCGTAAATGTGAAATTGATTTATTAATCGCAACTCTACTGAACCAAGCACCTAAATTTTCGATGTTTTTCAACTTTTGAATATCAGAGAAAAGTGAAATAAAAATTTCTTGTGTCAAATCTTCCGCATCAGAAACTTCTGTGACCAAACGATAAACAGAATTGTAAACTGATTTCGAATAGCGATGATAGAGCTGAGTATAGCCAGCCTCTACACCAGATTCGCACCAATCTAATAGTTGTTTATCATTTATTGAAAAATTTTCTTTCTCCAAAATTTTCAAGGTTTCATTGTTGTTTCTATTGTATAGACGCAGCAAGTTTTTGAATGTTGCATCAATTTTTAAAAAAGTTTTTGAAATTTAACAATTATTGAATTATTCACCCTGATTTTCAGTGATAATAAGTAAAATTTTGAATATAAATTTTAAAAAGGTTTTAGTTGATAAAATTCTATTCTCGATACAATTCTTATTCATTCCATTCCTAAAAATCACTCGAATTGACGAATTTTAATTCAAAACGCGCAAGATATATTCTTGATTATTTTTCTATTTTTGTTAGACACATAGTTAGTCGAAATTGAATATGAAAAAAATAGTTATCATCTTATCTTTGGTTGTAGGAGCCAAGTCTTTTGCGCAAGAAATTGAAGTCAAAAATCTTAAAAAACACGTTTATTTTTTGGCTGATGACAAAATGAAAGGAAGAGGAACTGGAAGTGAAGAAAATTTGAAAGCTGCAAAATATATTGCAAAAGAATTCAAAAAATATAAACTTCAACCTTTAGGAGAAGATGGATATTTTCAAGGATTTGAGGCGAAGGTAAAAAAAGTAAAAGTTGTTGACAGTATTCGTTCTGCAAAAAATGTGATTGCTTTTTTAGATAATAAAGCGGAGAAAACGATTGTGATTGGTGCACATTACGACCATTTGGGAGAAGGAAAGCAAGGAAGTTCTTTGGCGAAAGATAGTTATGGAATGATTCACAATGGTGCTGATGATAACGCTTCTGGCGTTGCTGGTTTGTTAGAATTGGCAAGATTTTACAGTAAAAATAAAGTGACAGAACCTGTTAATTTTCTATTCATTGCTTTTGGTGCAGAGGAATTAGGTTTGGTAGGGTCACGTTATTTTGTGAAACATCCAACGTATGATTTATCGAAAGTGCATTGGATGTTAAACATGGATATGATTGGTCGTTTGAACAAAGAATCTGGCGTTTCAATTATAGGTTATGGAACTTCTCCAACTTTCGAAATAATTTTTAATGAAATTAATCCGACTGATTTTGTCAAATTTTATACAGGTTATGAAGGTAGAGGCGGTTCGGATCAAACTTCGTTTTATGAGAAAGATATTCCAGTTTTATTTTTCCATACAGGCGGTCACGACGATTATCACAAACCAACTGATGATGCAGATAAAGTAGATTATAAATCGTTGAAAGGAATTCTTAATCTCGAAAAAGCTGTGATTGAGGAAAGTTTTAAAATTGAAACGATGCCGTTTAGAAGCACTGATAAAACTGAAAAATAATTGATAAAAATCTAAAATTATTTTTTTTCAATCCGTATTTTTGCAACAAATTTCAACGATTGAAAACGGATCTTTTATTAATCACACCACCTTTTACGCAATTAAATACACCATATCCTGGAACAGTTTATTTAAAAGGATTTCTAAACACACTTTCATATTCAACTTTTCAAGCTGATTTAGGTTTAGATGTTATCTTACAATTATTTTCAAGAAAAGGTTTAATTGATTTATTTGAATTTATTCAAAATCAAGAGATTGAATTAGGTGATAATAGTAAAAGAATGGTGATGTTAAGCGACGAATATATCGCAACTATTGATCCTGTTATCCGATTTTTACAAGGAAAAAATTCGACCTTAGCTGATTCAATTATTCAAGATGGATATTTACCAGAAGCTTCTCGTTTTGCAGAAGTTGAAGATTTGGAATGGGCTTTTGGTTCGATGTCTTTTCAAGATAAAGCGAAGCATTTGGCAACGCTATATTTAGAAGATTTATCGGATTTAATCATTGAGGCTGTTGATGAAAATTTTGGTTTTTCTCGTTATGCTGAACGTTTAGGAAGATCGGCAAATTCTTTTGATGAATTGTATCAAGAATTACAGAAAGACCCAACTTATATTGATAAAATTACACTTTCGGAATTAGAGAAATTAATTCAGAAAACGAATCCAAAAATGATTGGTTTTTCGGTTCCTTTTCCAGGAAATTTATATTCGGCTTTCCGTTGTGCGCAATATATTAAAGCAAATTATCCTGAAATTGTTGTGGACATGGGTGGAGGTTTTCCAAATACAGAATTACGCTCTTTAAGCGATTCACGAGTATTTGAGTTCTTCGATTTTATTACATTAGATGATGGTGAAGCACCAACTGAGCAATTGTTAAAATATATCAACAATGAAGTTGAAGTTTCTGAGTTAAAAAGAACTTTTGCTCTTCAAAATAATCAAGTTTCTTATATCAATAATCAAACTGTTCGCGATTATAAATTTAGCGAAGTGGGAACACCAGATTATACGGATATCAAATTAGATCAATATATTTCTGTCATCGAAGTGGTTAATCCAATGCATCGTTTGTGGAGTGATGGGCGTTGGAATAAGCTGACAATGGCGCATGGTTGTTATTGGGGGAAATGTACGTTTTGCGATATTTCGTTAGATTATATCAAAATTTATGAACCAATTGCTGCAAAACAAATTGTGGATAGAATGGAAGAGTTGATTGAAACAACTCAAAATACAGGTTTTCATTTTGTGGACGAAGCTGCTCCACCAGCATTAATGCGAGAAGTTGCGTTAGAAATTCTTCGAAGAAAATTAACTGTAACATGGTGGACAAATATAAGATTCGAGAAAAGTTTTACATATAATTTGTGTCGATTATTGAAAGCTTCGGGCTGTATTGCGGTTTCTGGAGGTTTGGAAGTCGCTTCGGATCGATTGTTGAAATTGATTGATAAAGGTGTAACAGTGGAGCAAGTTGCGGTTGTAAATCGAAATTTTACCGAAGCTGGAATTATGGTACATGCATATTTGATGTATGGTTTTCCGACACAAACAAAGCAAGAAACGATTGATAGTTTGGAAATGGTGCGTCAAATGTTCGAATTAGGAATTCTTCAATCAGGATTTTGGCATCAATTTGCGATGACAGCACATAGTCCAGTTGGGTTGAATCCAGAGAAATATCAAGTAATTAATCATAGCACCGAATTAGGAACTTTTGCGAATAATGATATGATTCACGAAGAAAAATCAGGTTTAATTCATGATCAGTTCTCGTATGGATTAAAGAAATCATTGTTTAATTATATGCACGGTGTTGGTTTTGAATTATCACTGAATGAATGGTTTGATTTTAAAGTTCCGAGAACCTCAATTCAACCAAATTATATCGAAACAGTTTTGAATAATGAAACTTTTGTAACGTATAAACCAACGCAAAAAGTGGTTTGGTTAGGAGGTAAGCCACAAATAGAATTTGTAACGAAAACCAAAAAAGGAAAAACTTTTGAGAATGCAGTTTTACAATTTCATACCAAACAAGATTATCTTGAAATTGTTGTAGACAAAGAGATTAGCGAATGGTTGGTTGATTTTGTTCAATACTTGAAAGAAAGTCCAAAAGCAGTTTCTTATCAACAAATGAAACAAAGTTTTGAAGAAAAAATACAAACTGATTTTGAGATTTTTATTTATTCAAAACAAGCAGAAAAATTAAAAGAAACAGTTTTACTGATTGTATAAACATAAAAAAAACCTTGAATTATTCAAGGTTTTTTTTGGTAGATATGAATTTGTATCATTTTTGATTAAATGATTTTAAAGAATCATCAGAATTAAACATTCTTTGGTACAGAATCTAGTTCTTTAGTTTCTATAATGTTTGGAGCAACTTTTTTTAATAATGTACTACGGATTAGTATCAATATTTTTCATGTTTAATAAAATTAAAACATATATAGATTTTACTTTACTTTAACCAACTCTACACGTCTATTTTTAGCTTTATTTTCTTCTGTATCATTTGCTACCAATGGTTTTTCAGCTCCGTATCCTATAGCAGATAAACGTGTTTTATCAATACCTAAAGCAATTAGTTTTTGCATTACAGCATTTGCACGATCATTAGATAGTTTTTTGTTATGCTTAGCGTCGCCAGAATTATCAGTATGTCCTTCAATCGATATTTTCAATGCGTTATCTTTCTTTAAAGCATTTGCAATTTCAGTCACAATTTCATCACCTTCTTGCGTGATTTTTGCTTGATCAACATCAAAATTAATATATAAAATAGATTTTCCATTCTTAGTCAAATCCTCAGCAATTTCGTCTGCTGTTACTTTGGTGATAGTTTGCTTAAAGTCTGTTTCTTGTAGTACATTAAGCGAAGCACCTGCATTGTTAGAAAGGTATTGTATATATACATTTCCTTTATCTTTTGTACGTAATACCCAAAACTTCATATTTTGTCCAGCGTATCCCATATCACCTTCGCCTCCTTTATTCGGATCTTGTTTATTGTAACGCTCATATTCTTCTTTGGTTATTTCACCATCAAACACTTTAACAGCCCCGATAGATTGTAAATAATCAGCCATACTTTTTTCAAAGAAATGTTGCGAAAATTCTTCTCCTTGTTTAGGTGAAACAAAAGTTTTATACAACTTTCCTTCAAAAGGTGTCATTACACCGTTAATAGGAAAAAAACATATGTCAAATTGTTTTACCAAAGGTTTGTTCATTTCTTTTAAACCTTGCGGAAGATTTATGAAAGGAAAATCTCCAATATCAGCTGTTGAAAATGGAATTTTGCTGATGTCAAATCCATTATTAGCAACCGTATTTTCTTGTTTTTGATTAGTATCTACTATAACATTATCCGTTTTCTTTTCTTCTGTTTTGTTGTTACAAGAAACAATCAAAGTAGCTGCAATCGCTACAATAAATAGTTTATTCATCGCTGTTCAAATATTAATTTTATAGTATTATTTGAGATAAAAATACTATAAATTATTATCATACAGTTATTTATTTGCGTAATTTTTTTAATCTTTTATTTAGATCTTTATTAAAAGTCATCCTCTTTCATTCAAATTTGTTTAATATAATTCAATTGTCGTAAGTTGGTTACTTCAAACAAGTTATTTAGTATTTTTAGTCGATTTCAAAGCCCATATAATTAGTAAAGGTTGCATGAATAATCGTGCTAATCTTTTTTGATCTGTATCCAATCCAAAACCATCTCTTTTGTTTTTATATTGAGCCCAGTTTCCAGGAAAAACAGCCCCAAAAAAACAAGCTGCTATTTTTCCAACTATTTCTTTTTTACTATCTGGAGCTAAAACAATCGTACTACCCAAGGCTATTTCTGCAATTCCCGAATACACAACTGTGTCATCTTTGGGTAAAGGAACCCAATTTGGTACTTGTGCCTTGAATTCTTTTCTAGCTATAGTTAAGTGAGCAATTCCTGCTCCAATCAAAAAAGCTCCTAAGGTATATCGTGCGATGTTTTGTGTCGTGTTATTTTTCATGGTATTCATTTTTAGAATGTTATTATTCAATAATGAATCAAAAATCGTACAACTAACACTTAATGGGTTTTGAATAGGTGAAAAATCAAGATTTTTTATTTGAAATTTATAGGGAATTAATTTATTATGTTTTACGCTTAACTTTTTACGTTTTTTTCTTTCTTGCTGTCACATTTATTATGTTGAAGAATAAGATGAAAATTGTTTTAAAACGTTTAACTTCTTGATATAATTTTCTACATTACATTTCGAAAATCACTCGAAGTGATGAAGTACAGAACCGAATCCTCTAATTTTCTAACCACAATAGAAACATAGTTTTTTTTATTTTAGAAATTGTATAGTTCAGTAAACTGAAAAATATCGATTTATTTACTATGATTAAAACATTTCGATACTAAATCGTCTGATTTTTAACTCCTTTTTCAATATTCAAAATCCTTTTTTAACAATGAATTTATAAATCGTCATTGCTGAAAAGTCGACATACGATTTGCAGACGAGCTTCAATCTATTGGATGAGAAGGGTTAAGAGATTCTTCATTTCGCTAAAGCTACATTCTGAATGACAATTTCTATCTGTCATTTCGAGGTATCGAGAAATCTTTTGTCACTTTTTTATTCATAGCTTATATATTTTAATTATCGGTATACATATGCCCTTCGGGGAACAATCAAAAAAACTAACGAATACTTCGGCAGGCTCAGCAAAAGCAAGACTTGTCTTTGATTTTCGACGGTCAAAATTAGTTTCAGCCATTCAATGTTTTAAATCATTATCATTCTTTCATTTTTTAAGCGCAAAAAACGAAACAAAAAACGCTTGGCTGTAAAACTCTCTACTAAAAATGTTATCATTCCACTAAAGATTTTACAAACCCTACGGGCTAAAATCTTTTTAACGCTGCATTCAAACATTTTCTTAACGTGAGAGTTTTAATGCCGGTTTCTTCATCCTTTTTCAATATTCAAAATCCTTTTTTTACAATGAATTTATAAATCGTCATTGCTGAAAAGTCGAGATTGTTGTAAATAAGAGTATTAAAGTCGACATACGATTTGCAGACGAGCTTCAATCTATTGAAACAAGCGTAAAAAAGATTAGTGAGCGTATGCGAATCATTTAATCTTTTTAGTGCGTGAAATGCTAATTGAACGTCGAAAATCGCGGTCTTGACTTTTTTGGTTCGTTTTTGTGTCAAGACAAAAAATGAACGTAATAAAATAAT